>NZ_LDVA01000213.1:0-222 GCF_050768715.1 Burkholderia sp. ZZQ-2
GGGTGCGCCGTTCGTCGAGGTCATGGCCGAAGGCGTCACCAAGGCCACGGGTCTCGCCCGCCTCTGCGAGCACCTCGGCATCGACCGCGCCGACGTCGTGGCGTTCGGTGACGCGCTCAACGACGTCGAGATGCTCCGCTGGGCAGGGCACGGGGTCGCCATGGCCGACGCCGAGCCGCTCGTGCACGACGCGGCCGACGAGACGACCGCGTCGAACGACGA
>NZ_LDVA01000214.1:0-1803 GCF_050768715.1 Burkholderia sp. ZZQ-2
CTGATGTCGACGCTCGCGCAGCACAAGTCGGGGCGTGCGACGTTCACCGAGACGAAGTACCTGTCGATCGCGACGCAGCCGGTCGAATCGTCCGGCGAACTCGTGTTCGTCGCGCCGGACCATCTCGAGAAGCACACGCTGAGCCCGAAGCCCGAACACCTCGTCGTCGACGGCGACATGCTCACCGTCGAGCGCAACAGCCGCAAGTACACGCTCGCGCTCGCGCGCTATCCGGAACTCGGCGCGTTCATCGACAGCATCCGCGCGACGCTCGCCGGCAACCGCTTCGCGCTCGAACAGGTCTACAAGGTCGCGCTCGCCGGGCGCGGCGACGACTGGACGCTGACGCTCACGCCGCTCGACTCACGGATGCTGAAGGTCGTCAGCACGATCACGCTCGACGGCACGCGCGACCTGTTGCGCAGCGTCGCGATCCGGCAGGCCGACGGCGACCGTTCGGTGATGCGCCTGCAACCCGTTCCGGCGAACCCGAACTGATGGACGAACGCACCCGGCCCCCGTCTTCGCCGGTCGCCCGCCGCCTGCACGCGCTGCGGCAGCGCGCGGTGCTCGTGTGGCTGCTCGCGCTCGTCGCGTGCGGCATCGCGATCGGGCGCGCGCACTTCACGGCCGACCTGTCCGCGTTCCTGCCGAGTTCGCCGAGCGCCGGGCAGCGCGTGCTCGTCGACCAGTTGCGCGACGGCATCGTGTCGCGGCTGATCCTCGTCGCGATCGACGGCGGCGATGCAGCCACGCGCGCCGCGCTGTCGCGGCGCGTGGCCGCCACGCTGCGCGCCGATCCGCAGTTCGCCGCGGTTCACAACGGCGAAGCGGCGAACGATGCGCGCGACCGGCAGTTCATCTTCGATCACCGCTATCTGCTGAGCCCGGCCGTCACGCCGCAGCGCTTCAGCGCCGACGGCCTGCACCAGGCGCTCGGCGACAGCCTCGACCTGCTGAGCTCGTCGGCCGGCCTCGTGGCCAAGGCGCTGCTGCCGCGCGACCCGACCGGCGAAGTCGCCGCGCTCGTCGACCAGCTCGACGGCGCGGCGCAACCGGCGAGCCGCGACGGCGTGTGGGCGTCGCGCGACGGCACCCGCGCGGTACTCGTCGTGCAGACGGCCGCCGCCGGTTCCGATACCGATGCCCAGGCCCGTGCGATCGACGCGGTGCGCCGCGCGTTCGCCGCCTCGAAGCAGGCCTCGAAGCAGGCCATGCCGAACGCCGCCGCCGCCACGCTCGCGATGACAGGCCCCGGCGTGTTCTCGGTCGACACGCGCGACACGATCCGGCACGACGTCGAACGGCTGTCGACGGCGAGCGTCGTGCTGATCGTCGCGTTGCTGCTGACGCTGTACCGTTCGCCGCGCACGCTCGCGCTCGGCTTGCTGCCGGTGCTGACGGGCGTCGCGGCGGGAATCGCGGCGGTCAGCGTCGCGTTCGGCACGGTCCACGGGCTGACGCTCGGTTTCGGTACAACGCTGATCGGCGAAGCCGTCGACTATTCGATCTACCTGTTCGTGCAATCGGCGCAGGCCGGCACGCGCGGCGCGGCGCGACCGGCCGACGCGACGCGCGCCTGGGTCGCCGCGTACTGGCCGACGATCCGGCTCGGCGTGCTGACGTCCGTGTGCGGTTTCGCGTCGATGCTGTTCTCCGGGTTCCCCGGCCTCGTGCAGCTCGGGCTGTATTCGATCGTCGGGCTGACGGCCGCCGCGCTCGTCACGCGCTTCGTGCTGCCGCACCTGCGCGGCGAGCATGTCGCGATCCGCGACGTGTCGCGCATCGGCGCCGTGCTCGCGC
>NZ_LDVA01000215.1:0-4243 GCF_050768715.1 Burkholderia sp. ZZQ-2
CGGCGGCGGCGCATCGGATCAGTAGCGGTAGTGGTTCGGCTTGAACGGGCCGTCCTTCTGCACGCCGATGTACGAAGCCTGCTCGTCGGACAGCACGGACAGGTTCGCGCCGATGCGCGCGAGGTGCAGGCGGGCGACCTTTTCATCGAGATGCTTCGGCAGCACGTACACCTTGTTCTCGTACTCGTTGCCACGCACGAACAGCTCGATCTGCGCGAGCGTCTGGTTCGCGAACGAGTTCGACATCACGAACGACGGGTGGCCGGTCGCGCAGCCGAGGTTCACGAGGCGGCCTTCCGCCAGCAGGATCACGCGCTTGCCGTCCGGGAAGATGATGTGGTCGACCTGCGGCTTGATGTTTTCCCACTGGTACTGGCGGGTCGACGCGACGTCGATTTCCGAGTCGAAGTGACCGATGTTGCAGACGATCGCGTTGTGGCGCATCGCCTTCATGTGATCGTGGTTGATCACGTGGTAGTTGCCGGTGGCCGTCACGAAGATGTCGGCCTTGTCGGCCGCGTATTCCATCGTCACGACGCGGTAGCCTTCCATCGCCGCCTGCAGCGCGCAGATCGGATCGATTTCGGTGACCCACACGGTCGCGCCCAGGCCGCGCAGCGACTGCGCGCAGCCCTTGCCCACGTCGCCGTAGCCCGCGACGACCGCGACCTTGCCCGCGATCATCACGTCGGTCGCGCGCTTGATGCCGTCGACCAGCGATTCACGGCAGCCGTACAGGTTGTCGAACTTCGACTTCGTGACCGAGTCGTTCACGTTGAACGCCGGGAACGGCAGGCGGCCGTCCTTTTCCATCTGGTACAGGCGGTGCACGCCGGTCGTGGTTTCCTCGGTCACGCCCTTGATGTGCGCGAGGCGCTTCGAGTACCAGGTCGGGTCCGCGTCGAGGTGCTTCGCGATCGACTTGTACAGCGCGACTTCTTCCTCGTTGGTCGGCTTCGCGATCACCGAACGGTCCTTCTCGGCCTTCGCGCCGAGGATCAGCAGCAGCGTTGCGTCGCCGCCGTCGTCCAGGATCATGTTCGCGAATTCGCCGTTCGGCCATTCGAAGATGCGGTGCGAGAACTCCCAGTATTCGTCGAGCGATTCGCCCTTGAACGCGAACACCGGCGTGCCGGCTTCGACGATCGCGGCAGCCGCGTGGTCCTGCGTCGAGAAGATGTTGCACGATGCCCAGCGGACGTCGGCGCCGAGCGCCTTCAGCGTCTCGATCAGCACGCCGGTCTGGATCGTCATGTGCAGCGAACCCGCGATGCGCGCGCCCTTCAGCGGCTGCTGCGCCTTGTATTCGTCGCGGATCTGCACGAGGCCCGGCATTTCGGTCTCGGCGATGTTCAGTTCCTTGCGGCCCCAGCCGGCCAGCGCCATGTCGGCGACGACGAAATCGTTGGAAGCCTTGGAATCGATAATGGCGTTCATCACGCCCTCCTTTCTAAAAAGTTTCTAGATTGGTGACGTGAGCGCCGTTCAGGAAGCGGGGCCGGTGCGACGGTCGCGATACGCGCGCCGCACGGCTGCTTGGTGAAGCTTTCCGAGCCTGGCGGACGCAGAGGTCCGTCGCAACGCTCCTCGGAAAACGGAGGGGATTGTAGCAAATCGGCGCGCGGAATGCGCACACGGATGCAGATGCCGAACGCGCGGCGTCGACGCGCGCGGCCGTCAGGAACGGTAAAGGGTCAGGATTCCGCGCCGACCCACGCCTGTTCGCGCAGCCGCGCGCGCAGGCGCGCGACGGCCTGGCTGTGCAGCTGGCATACGCGCGATTCGCTCACTTCGAGCACCGCGCCGATCTCGCGCAGATTCAGACCCCGTTCGTAGTACAGCGACATCAGCAGCTTCTCGCGCTCCGGCAGCCGCTCGATCGCCTCGACGAGCGCTTCGCGCAGGTGCTCGTCGAGCAGTGCCGACAGCGGGTCCGCGTGGTCGACGCGGTAGCGGTCGAGGAACGGCTCGTCGTCGGCCGCGCGGTCGAAATCCTCGTAGTAGATCAGCTGGCTGCCGTGCAGGTCCTGCAGCATCCCCTGGTACTCGTCGAGCGGCATGTTCAGGTGCTGCGCGATCTCGGTCTCGCTCGCCGAGCGGCCGAGATGCTGCTCGACCTGGTGCACCGCGTGCTCGACCTCGCGCGACGTCTTGCGCAGGCTGCGCGGCAGCCAGTCGTTGCTGCGCAGCTCGTCGAGCATCGCGCCGCGGATGCGCTGCGTCGCGTAGGTCTCGAACTGCGCGCCCTGGTCTTCCTTGTAGCGGCCGGCCGCGTCCATCAGGCCGATCATGCCGGCCTGGATCAGGTCGTCGAGGTCGACGCTCGCCGGCATCTTCGCGACGAGCTGCAGCCCGAGGCGACGCACGAGCGGCGCATATTGCGCGAGCACGTCGGCCTGGGACATCTTTCCTTGAGCGTTGTACATCATGGCTCTCTCCTTCCGGTGGCACTCACGCGGCGTGTGCCGCGCCCGCCTCATACGACGGCTTGCCGCCCGCGTGCACGGCGCGGCCCGCACCCGAACGCGGGCGCATCGGCCAGTACAGCAGGTCGGCGGCAATCTGCCGGTAGTCGCGCGCGGCGGCCGACGACGGGAATGCGTCGACCGCGGCACGCGTCAGCTCGCGCGCATGCTCGACGAGCGGATCGGCGCTCACGCAGCCCGCGTCGGCGATCGACACCGTCAGGTAGCGGCTCGCGACGCCCGCGAGGTTGTCGAACGCGACCTTCGCGTCCGCGTGGCTGCCGACGTGATTGGTCAGCACGCGGAACTGCGCGAACGCATGCGCGAAATGCAGCCGCTTCATGCACGCGTATGCCTCGGTGATCGCCTGCGCCGCGACCCGAGTCACGACCAGCACGTCGTGCGCTTCGCGGGCGAGCGCCGAGAACGAACCGTCGGCGCCGAGCTGCGCGTCGACGAGGACGATGTCGGCCGGCCCGTCGATGAAATCGCTGAGCTGCGCGTCGGTGTAGCCGGCGCGCGCGAGCCGCGCGGCGGCGCACAGGCCGAAGCCGGCCGCGACCCGCGTGCGTTCGCCGTCACGCAGCCACGCGCCCGCGAGCGTCGCGCTGGCCGAATGCACGTCGGCGCGCTCGTCGACGACGAGCACGTCCTTGCCGAGCGACGCGAGCGCCGCCGCGAGGTTCACGACGGTGGACGTGCAGCCGACACCCGCCGGCCCGCCCGTCACCGCGACGATGCGCGACGCGCGCCCGGCCAGCAGGCGCCGCAGCCCTTCGGCCTGGTCGATGATTTGTTTATCCAAATCGCACCTCGTGCAGCTCGGCGGTGGAACGTGCGGTCAGTGCGGAAAGCAGCGTCGGCATGTCCTCGTCTTGCGGCACGAAGGGCGAGCCGTCGCGCGGCACACAGAACGCGCTCTTCAGCAGGAATCGGGTCGATGCGACGTACAGGTTCTCCGGCACCTTCTGGCCGGTCGACACGTAGTGGATCGGCAGCTTGTAGCGGATCACCGTGTCGAGCACGCCGCCGAGGTGGGTCGCCTCGTCGAGCTTCGTGAGGATGCAGCCGGCCAGGTCCGGATGCTCGCCCGCGCTGCGGTACGCCTGCACGACTTCGTTGAGCGTGTCGCCATGGCTCGTCGCGTTGAGCAGCAGCAGGCGCTGCACCGGCGCGTTCGCGCCGTGCAGCATCGCGATCTGGTCGGATACCGCGCGGTCGCGCTGGCTCATGCCGATCGTGTCGATCAGCACGATGTGCTTGTTGCGCAGCTCGGACAGCGCGAGCGCGAGATCGCCCGCATCCTTCACCGCGTGCACGGGCACGCCGAGGATCTTGCCGAAGATGCGCAGTTGTTCGTGGCCGCCGATCCGGTAGCTGTCGGTGGTCAGCAGCGCGACCTTGCTCGCGCCGAAGCGCATCACGCAGCGCGCGGCCAGCTTCGCGGTGGTGGTCGTCTTGCCGACGCCCGTCGGCCCCATCAGCGCGAACACGCCGCCGCGCTCCATCAGCGCGTCCTCGCTGTCGAGCACCGGCAGGTTCGCCGCGAGCACCGACTGCGCCCATTCGGCCGCCTGTTCGAAGCTCTGCGCGCCGTCGCCGGACGGCATGTTGTCGACCAGCATCCGCACGAGTTGCGCGGAGAAACCGGCCGAGAACAGGTGCTTCGTCAGCGCGCCATGCACGGCGCTGCGACGCTGGCGGTCGTGCCACATCAGGCTGTCGAACTGCTCTTCCATCATCCCGCGCAGCTCGCCGAGCTCCTGCATCACCGTATC
>NZ_LDVA01000216.1:0-5375 GCF_050768715.1 Burkholderia sp. ZZQ-2
CTGCTGTGCGCGGCGGCCGCGCCGTTCCTGCTGCACGCGGCGATCGAAGGCCGTCCGTTTGCCGCCGGCACCGACGGCGGCGCTTCGCTCGATACCGCCGCGACGCAAGCGCAACGCATGCTCGTGCTGACCGGCGCGACGCGCCAAGATGCGCAGGCTCAAACCGCAATGGACATGCTGCTCGTCGCGTGGCACGCCGGCTTCGGCTACATCACGCCGACCGTGCTCGCGCCGCGCGTCGCGATCGGCACCGGCGTCACGCTCACGCAGGCGATCGCGTCCGGTTTCCTCGCGAGCGGCCCGTCGCACGTCGGCGCGGCACTCGAAGCGATGCACTGGCTCGCCGCGCTCGCACGCTCGGCCCCGGGCGGCATCGACGCACCGCCCGCCGCGCTCGACGCCGCCGGCCGCGCGGCGATCGATGCGGCGCTCGACGCGAAACACACGCTGTACGGCTTCGGCCATCCGCTGTTCGTCGCCGATCCGCGGCCGCCGCACATGCGCGGCCTGTTCGCCGCGCACGGCTTCGACGGTGCATACGTGACGCTGTTCGACGCGTGCTGCGCCCAGGCCGACGCCCGCCGCGCGTTGCGGCCGAACATCGATTTCCTGACGGCCGCGACGCTGCTCGAACTCGGTGTCGCCGCGCCGTCGTGGGGCGTCGGTGTCGGGCTCGGCGCGCGCATTGCGGCGATGGCCGCGCATGCGGTCGAGCGCCGGCGCCGCCCGGCTTTCGGCGTCAACAGCGCGACCGCGCGACGGCTGCTGGCCGCCGTGCCGGTCGGCTGGCTGTGAATCCTCATCCATCGGCACCCTTCAGCAAAAGGAACGTCATGCTGCTCAAGAACCTGCGCCCGGCGAACGACTACGATCGCTTCGCCACCGAAACGCTCGAACCGTGGGACCTGCTGTTCATCAGCCGTATCCGCCAGCTCGCGCGCGGGATGACGCCCGGCGTGATCGCCGACATCGGCACGGCCACCGGCGTCGTGCCGGTGCGGCTCGCCACCGACCCGGCGATGCGCGGCTGGCGCTACGTCGGCATCGATCTCGATCCGGCGATGCTCGACGAAGGCCGCCCGCGCATCCGCGAACTCGATCTCGACGACACGATCGAGATGCGCGTCGGCGACGCGCTCGCGCTGCCGTTCGACGACGGCACGCTGACGATGGCCGTCGGCCGCGCGACGCTGCACCACCTGCCCGACAAGGCGCTCAGCCTCACCGAGATGTATCGCGTGCTGGAGCCGGGCGGCATCGCGCTCGTGCACGACATGCGCCGCGACGCGCCGCAGCACCTGCTCGACCGCTTCACCGAGATGCGCGCCGCCGCCGACTATCCGCCGACCCACGTCGAGGAAAAGATCACGCTCGACGAAGCGCATGCGCTCGTCGCCGAAGCCGGCCTCGCGGACGTCGCGTCGATCTACAGCCCGAGCGCCGGGCTCGGCGCGCTCGGCTTCGAGATCCTGCTGAAGAAACCGGCGCTGGCCTGAGCGATGACCGACCTCGCCTTTCTCGCCGCGCACGCCGCCGTGCGGCTCGGCGCCGACGACGTGCACTGCGCGGCGGTCGCGCCCGGCGCGACGCTGCCGCTGTGCGTGACGCCGCGCAGCGCCGAGCTCGCGACCTCGCCCGAGATGTTCGTCGCGTGGTACCGCTCGCGGCTCGACACGATCGACACGCTGCTCGACGCGTGCGGCGCGCTGCTGTGGCGCGGTTTCGCGGTGCCCGACACCGCCGCGTTCGGCCGCCTCGGCGCGCTGTATCCAGCGCACGCGAACGGTTACACGGCGGGCGCCGCGCCGCGCAAGCAGATCGACGGCCAGGTGTACGAATCGACCCGCATGCCGCCGCCGTTCAAGATCGGGCTGCACCAGGAGATGGCCTACATGCCCGCGTTCCCGCGCCTCGTCGCGTTCTATTGCCGGCGGCCGGCCGATGCGGGCGGCGAAACGCCGATCTGCGACATGCGGCGCGTGACGGCGCGCGTGCCGGCCGCGCTGCGCGAACGGTTCGCCGCGCGCGGCGTGATGTACCTGCGCAACTTCGCGGCGCCCGGCGATCGCGCGGACGGTCTCGCCGCCAACCCGAACCTGCCGTTCGCCGAATACCACCGGCCGTGGCACGACGCGTTCGGCACGCGCGACCGCGACGAGGTCGAGCGGCTGTGCGCGGAACGCGGCGTCGGCTGCCGCTGGCTCGACGACGGCAGCGTGACCGTGTCGCACGTCGGCAGCGCGCTGCGCGCGCATCCGCGCACCGGCGAAACCGTCTGGTTCAACCAGGCGAGCGCGCAGCACCCGAATCCGCGCTCGATGGGCGAGCTCAGCTACCGCTACCTGCAGCGCATGTACGGCGCGCGCGCCGCGTTCCCGTACGAGATCCGCTACGGAGACGGCTCGCCGATGCCGTTCGACGATCTCGTCGCGATCTACGACGCGTTCGACGAAGAGGAGCTCGCATTCCCGTGGCAGGCCGGCGACGTGCTCGTCGTCGACAACATGCTGGTCGCGCACGGCCGCAACCCGTACCGGGGCGCGCGCGACACGCAGGTCATGCTGTTCGACTGACAGGAAGCCGACGATGAGCGATTCGTTCCTCGCCTCCGTGCGCGCGCTGTTCGGCCCGCACACCGCGTTCGACCGGCCGCTGCGCACGGCCTCGCAGCCGCCGCCCGATGCGCACGCGCCGGGTGCGGCGCTCGGCGCGCGCGCGATCGACGTCGCGGCCGGCGATTTCCGTTTCTCCGCGCGGCACGTGCGGTTCCGGCTCGGCGCGGTCACGGCGATCGTCGGGCCGAACGGTTCCGGCAAGACCACGCTGCTTGAAACGCTGCTCGGCTTCCGGCGCGGCGGCACCGACGTGCGCGTGCTCGACGTGCCGGCCGCGCGCTTCATGCGCGACACGCCGTCGCTGCGGCGGCTCGGCGCGCAGCTGCAGAAGGTCGAGTATCCCGACCATCTCCGCGTGTCGGAGATCGTCGCGCTGCACCGCGCGATGTACGTGCACGCGGACGCCGCGGTCACGGAGGCGCTCGGCATCGCCGAATTGCTCGACAAGCCGTGCCGCGCGCTGTCGAAGGGGCAGCGCCAGCGCGTGGATCTCTACGTGGCGCTCGCGCACCGCCCCGAACTGGCCGTGCTCGACGAACCGTTCACCGGCCTCGACCGTCGTTATGCGGGCGTCGTGATCGACCTGCTGCGCCACCGCGCGCGCGGCACGAGCATCGCGATGATCTGCCACGCCGAGGAAGAGCTTGCCGTCGTCGACGATCTCGTCTGGGTGCGCGACGGCGGCGTGCGCTACCAGGGCGACAAGGACGCGCTGCGCGCCGAGCTCGTCGGCGAAGCGCGCGCGGTCCTGCATTGCCGCGACGAAGCCGACGCGCGCGCGCTGCGCAAGCGGCTCGCGGCGCTGCCGGGCGTGACCGGCGTGCGCGTGTCGGCCGCGCACGTCGTCGAGGTGTTCGGCGATGCGACGCTGCATCCGAACGTGCACCGCATCGTCGGCGAACAGGGTATCCAGCATCTCGCGCTCGCGCCGAGCACGCCGGGCGACCTGCTGCGCCTCTGTACCGAGGGCCCCGTCCATGACTAAGGTGTTCCTGATTCTCGTGCGCAACGAGCTGCTCGGTTATCTGCGCAGCCGCTCGTCGCTGTTCTGGACGCTCGTGTTCCCGGTGTTCCTGCTGAGCGTGATGCTGTTCGCGTTCGGCGGATCGGGGTCGCTCGGCACCGCCGACATCGCGTTCGACGTGCCCGGCGGCGCGACGCCGTACAGCCGCGCATGCGAAGCGCAGATCGTCGCCAGCCTCACGCACAGCGACACGGTGAAGGCGACCTTCGGCGGGCGCGGCGCGGCGGCCGATCGCGTGACCGTCGTGCTCGGCGCCGACGAGCGCACGCCGGCGACGATCCGCTACGACTTCAACGGCTCGCTCGCGGTCAAGGCCGCGTCGCGCGTCGTCGAGATCGCGCTCGCCCGCTGCGCCGCGCAGCGGCTCGGGCTGCCGGCCGCGCAGGCGCGCTTCGAGAACGCGGCACCGGCGCGCCGTCCGTTCGACTATGGCGCGTTCTTCGCGACCGGCATTCTCGTGATGGCGTTCATGGCGATCGGCCTGAACTCGACGACCACCGCGATCGCGTCGCTGCGCGAACGCAATACCTTCAAGCTGTACGTGTGCTTCCCGGTCTCGCGCGGCGTGTTCCTCGCCGCGCTGATCGTCGCACGGATGGTGATGATGGCGCTGTCGGCGCTCGTGCTGCTGACGGTCGCCCGCGTCGCGTTCGGCATCGCGCTGCCGATCGCGACGCCGGACGGGCTGCGCGCCTTGCCGATCGTGCTGCTCGGCGCGGCGATGGTGCTCAGCATCGGCGTGCTGCTCGCGAGCCGCGCGCGGTCGCTCGCGGCCGCCGAACTCGCGTGCAACGTCACCTACTACCCGCTGCTGTTCTTCAGCGACCTGACGATCCCGATGCACGACGCGCCGGCCTGGCTCAAGGCGGTACTCGCATTCCTGCCGACCAACCAGTTCGCCGTCGCGCTGCGCGGCGCGCTGGTCGACGGCGCCCCGTACGCGCAGCTCGCGCCGCAACTGCTCGGCATGACCGCGAGCACGGCGCTGTTCCTGTTCGCCGCCGCGCGGCTGTTCCGCTGGCACGACGCATG
This sequence comes from Burkholderia sp. ZZQ-2, assembly GCF_050768715.1. Classification (NCBI taxonomy): domain Bacteria; kingdom Pseudomonadati; phylum Pseudomonadota; class Betaproteobacteria; order Burkholderiales; family Burkholderiaceae; genus Burkholderia; species Burkholderia sp. ZZQ-2. Next base: position 4,672 of record NZ_LDVA01000216.1, read on the forward strand.
ACGCGTCGCCCATTGTTTCGACGAAGGAGAATCCCCCGATGAAATCGAGCAATCCCATCACCGACTACCTGCTGCACGCGAGCAACTTCCTGCCGGCGATCGTGTTCCTGTTCTACGGCCGGCTCGGGCCCGGACAGCCGGACGTGCGCTGGACGCACGCGTTCCTGATCGGCGGCGTGCTCGCGCTCGTGCACGGCGCATGGCTGATCCGCCGCGCGGACCGCAACAGCATCGCGATCGGCGTCGACCTGTTCCTCGCGATCGGCGCGGTGCTGGCGCTCGTGTCGCCGACAGGTAGCCGTTTGTGGGGAGAAGAACTCGGGCCGGCCGCAATGCTCGTCTGCGTGCTGGTCGTCGGCATCGTGCATACCGCGTGGTCGGACGGCGGGTTCGTCGACGGCACCTTCGTCGACCATGCGCGCGCCCGTTCGCTGTCGATCGTGCTGCTCGCCGTCACCGTCGTCGCGCTCGCGGTGTCGATCGCGATGCGCCACAGCCCGCTGTGGGGCGGCGTCGTGCCGCTGATCGCGCTGGTCGTCGTGCGCGGCCGCCTGCGCAAGCAGCTCGTGCGGGCCGGCTGACGATGAGCGCGCTGCCCGACCGCGCCGCGCAACGGCACGCATTCGCCGCGACGCTCGACACCGACGTGCTGTGCGTGCCGACCGACGTCAGCCGGCCGGAAGCTGTCGATGCGCTGGCGGAAG
>NZ_LDVA01000217.1:0-7659 GCF_050768715.1 Burkholderia sp. ZZQ-2
TCGAGCAGCACGGCGAGCGCGCCGGCCTTCAGCGCGCCGAGCAGGCCGACGACGAAGCGCACGGAGCGTGCGATGCAGACGATCACCGGCGCTTCGGCGCCCACGCCTCGCCCGGACAGCGCGCGTGCGATGCGGTTCGATGCGTCGTCGAGTTCGCCGAACGTCAGCGACGCCGATGCATCGGCAAGCGCGACGCGATGCGGATACGCGGCCGCCTGCCGCGCGAACGCGGCGACGATGTCGGCATGTTCGATGCGCAGCGCACGGCCGTCGCGCGGCTGGCGCGCAGCGGCCGACGCGTCGCACGGCAGGACGGCCGTCGTCTGGTGCGGATCGCGCGCGGCGGCACCGACGAGCGCCGCGTAGCTGTGGAGCCACGCGCGCGCGGTGTCCGCATCGATGCAGTCGGTCGCATAGGCCGCGACCAGTTCGATGCCGTTCGCATCGTCGGTGAAATCCACCGCGTAGTCGAAGCGTGCGGCGAGATCGGGGCCCGGCGTCGCAACGGCCGTCGCGCCCGGCAGCACGCTGTCGTGCCGCGCGTCGAACTGCTGCGCGAATTTCACGCGCAGCCATTCGTCGCCGCGCTTGACCGGCGGCTTCACCGCATCGACGACACGCTCGAACGGCACGTCCTGGTGGGCGACCGCGTCGAGCGCCGCCGTGCGCGCCGCATCGACGAGCGCGCGGAACGGCAGCGTCGGCGCCACCCGCACGCGCAGCGCGACCGTATTCAGGAACAGGCCCAGCAGCGCACGCGTTTCGGGGCGCTGACGATGCGCGACCGGTACCGCGACCACGACATCCGTTGCGCCGGTCAGGCGCGACAGCCATGCGTCGAGCGCGGCCAGCAGCACCGTGAAGACGGTCGCCTGCGCGTCGCGCGCGAGTTGCCGCACGTCGGCCGCGACCGCGTCGGGCAGCCGCACCGACACGCGCGCGCCTTGCAGCGTGCGCGCCGCGCCCGGCTGGCGGTCGACCGGCAGCGCGAGCGGGCCCGGCACGTCGCGCAATGCGTCGCGCCAGTAATCGAGCTGACGTTCACCCTCGCCGCCGGCCAGCATGTCGCGTTGCCAGTCCGCATAGTCGGCGTACTGGATCGGCAGATCGGGCAGCGACGGCGCGCGGCCTTCGGCATACGCGCGATAGGCGGCCGACAGTTCGTCGAACGCGCAGCGCGAGCTCCAGCCGTCGGTGATGGCGTGATGGGCGGTCAGCAGCAGGCGGTGACGGTCGCCCGCGAGCGCGACCAGCGTCGCGCGCAGCAGCGGGCCGCGTGCGAGGTCGAACGGTTCGGCCGCCTCGCGCTCGGCAAGACGCGCGGCTTGCGCGTCGCGGGCGGCGGGCGGCTGGTCGCGCAGGTCGACGTCGGCGATCGACACCGGCAGATGCGCATGAATCCGCTGCATCACCACGCCGTCGTCGTTGTCGACGAGCGTCGTGCGCCATGCCTCGTGCCGGCCGATCACGTGATCGAGCGCGCGTTGCAGCGCGTCGCGATCGAGCGTGCCGTCGATCGTCCAGTGCGCGGCGATGTGATAGGCGGCGCTCGCGTCACGCGTTTGCGCGAGCACCCAGAAACGTTGCTGCGCGAGCGAGGCGGCGCGATCGACGTACGGCGCGCATGCCGCGGCAGCATCGGCCGCATCCGTCGTCAAACGGCGCGCGGCGATCGCGGCCAGCGGTTCGCCGGTTTCGCGTTCCGCACGATCGACCGCTTCGGCCAGTTCCGCGAGCGCCGGATCGGCGAACAGCGTATCGAGCCGCAGGTTCACGCGTACCGCGGCACGGATCGCGGCCTGCAACTGCATCGCCGCGAGCGAATCGGCGCCCAGCGCGAAAAAGCGGTCGTCGCGCGACGGTGCGGCGTCGAGGCCGAGCAGCGTCTGCCAGAGGCCGGCGAGCTGCTGTTCGGTCGGCGTGCGCGGTGCGTCGCCGCCACCCTGCGTCGTGTCGCGCGCGGCGGCAATCTTTTCGCGCAGCGCGGCACGGTCGATCTTGCCGTTCAACGTGTACGGCAGCGCGTCGCAACGCACGAACCGGTGCGGCTGCCATGCGGCCGGCAGTTGCTCGGCCACGTGCGCCTTGAGCGCCGCATCGTCGGCCGCCGCGCGCAGCGCGACGCACGCGATCAGGCGCGTCGGCCCGTTGCCGGTTTCGGCGACCACGGCCGCGTCGGCCACGGCCGGATGCGAGCGCAGGCACGCGGCGATTTCGGCCGGCTCCACGCGCACGCCGCGTACCTGGACCTGGTCGTCGAGGCGGCCGAGATAGTCGAATGCGCCGTCGTCGCGCAGCCGTGCGAGGTCGCCGGTACGGTACACGCGCGCACCGGGTTCGCCGTCGGCATCCGGAATGAAACGTTCGGCCGTCAGCGCCGGGCGGCCGTGATAGCCGCGCGCGACGCAGGCGCCGCCCAGCAGCAATTCGCCCACACCGTCGCCCTCGCCACCGTCAACGCGCGCGACGCGCGGGCCGATCACGCGGCCGATCGGCAACGACGCATAGGCATCGTCGGCGGCCAGCGCGGGCGTCTCGCCCGGTTCGACCGGCCACAGCATCGGCGAAATCACGGCCTCGGTCGGCCCGTAACCGTTGATCAGGCGTACCGACGGGAAGGTGCGGCGCACGAATTCGAACGCCTGCTGCGGCAGCGCTTCGCCGCCGAACGCGAGCACGCGTAGCGCCGGCGGCACGCCGTCGCGCGCGGCCACCGCGGCGAATTCGCGCAGGTACGCGGGCGGGAACGCCGCCACGTTGACCGCTTCGCTCACCATCAGCGCATGCGCGGCATCCGGCGCGAACGGCTGCGGCGGTGCGACGACGATGCTCGCACCGGTCGCGAGCGGCGCGAGCCAGCACTCGTGCGCGGCGTCGAAATTGACCGACGCGAAATGCAGCAGGCGGTCGCCGGCCTCGATCGGCAGCGTGGCCGCGAGCGCGTCGCAGTGCGCGGCGAGCGGCCCGTGTTCGACGACGACCGCCTTCGGCGTGCCGGTCGAACCCGACGTGTAGATCATGTAGGCGGCCGCACGTGGGTGGGCGGTCGCCGCTTCGTCGTCCTCGGCGACCTCCTGGCCATCCGCTGCCTCGGCTGCCGCGTCGAACGCGTGCTCGAACGGCGTGCCGAGCGCCGCGCGGCCGGCCGCGTCGACGATGCCGTGCCGCAACTGGGCATCCCGGACGATCCAGTCGAGGCGCGCGGCCGGATGGCGCGGGTCGAGCGGCACGAACACACCGCCCGCCTTCAGCACGGCCAGCAGCGCGACGAACAGTTCGCACGAACGCTCGACGCACACGCCCACCCGCACTTCCGCGCCGACACCGGCCGCGCGCAGTTGCCGGGCCAGCCGCGACGCCCGCGCGTCGAGCGCGCCGCGCGACAGGCGCAAGCCGTTCTGGAAAGGTGCCGCGATTGCAGGCGCGTCGGGCGCGATGCGCGCCAGTTCGCGGATTCGGTGATGCAGCGCAGTCGGGAAACTCGTCATGTGCGTGAAGTCCTTCGGTCCGGCCGCTTCGGCCAAGTCTCGGGGCCGCTTGGGGCGGCTTCACTGGTGTGACGAACGGCGCGGCCGATTTTTTACCGTTTTGTGCGCAAAGTGCGGGCGGACGCTTTTTTTGAACGCGCGGCTAAATATTTGCGCGGCCCGTTCGTCTATCAGGGAGGAAAGCCGCAACGGGGCTCCGCCTCGCCCGCCGCTTTCGCGCCAGTTTTGCCGTTCTGGCGTTTTCGCCTGCCTTCCCTTTACCGACGTTGCCGATGACCGCTGCCCACGAGCCTTCTTCCCCGCCGTCCCTCGACGCCTCCCCCGCCCGCCCCGCGGCGCGGCTGATCCTCGCGCTGCTGCGCGAAAGCCGCGCGTCGCTCGCGCTGGCGCTCACCGCGTGCGTGCTGAACGGCGTCGCGAGCGTGCTGCTCGTCGCGACGCTGAACCGCGCGCTGTCGCAGCCGGGCTCGGCCGACGCGTCGCTCGCATGGCGCTTCGCGCTGTGCGCGGTGATCGCGCTCGTCACCCGGATCGTGTCGGGCACGCTGTTCGCACGCCTGTCGCAGGACACGATGGCGCGGCTGCGCGTGCATCTCGCGCGGCGCGTCGGCGCGGCCGAGCTGCGCGACATCGAGCGGATCGGCGCGGCGCCCGTGCAGTCGGTGCTGACCGACGACGCAACCAACGTGTCGATGCTGTTCTTCGCGCTGCCGAACCTGGTCATGCACGGCTCGATCGTGTTCGGCTGCCTCGGTTATCTCGCGTGGCTGTCGTGGCCGGTGTGCCTGCTGGCGCTGGCCGCGATCGTCGCCGGCTCGCTCGGCTATCACACCGGCGACCGCCGCGCGATCGCGTCGCTCGAAGCGGCCGGCCAGGCGCAGGACCGCCTGTTCGGCTATCTCGGCTCGCTGTTTTCCGGCGCGAAGGAGCTGAAGCTGCACGATGAACGCGCAAGACAGTTCGTCGACGGCCAGCTCGGCGCCGCGATCGGCGAAGTGCGCGACCACCGCCGCCGCGCATTCAGCGCGTACGCGGTCGGCGTCGGCTGGATCATCTTCCTGTTCTATGCGTTCCTCGGCGTCGCGTCGTTCTGGCCGCAGCTCGGCGTGCATGCCGATCCGGCTACGGCCGCCGGCTACGTCGTCGTGTTCCTGTTCATGCTCGTGCCGCTCGACGGACTGCTGAACAACCTGCCGACCGTCAACGCGGCACGCGTGTCGCTGACGCGGATCGAGGGCGTGATGGCCGAATTCGGCGCGCTGCGCACGGTGCCGCCCGCGGCCGATGCACCCGACGTGCCGCCGGCCGGCGCCGTCACGCTGCGCGGCGTCACGCATGCGTACTTCCACGAACGCGACGAACGGATGTTCAGCGTCGGGCCGATCGACCTGACGATCAGGCCGGGCGAGCTCGTGTTCATCGTCGGCGGCAACGGCAGCGGCAAGACGACGCTCGCGAAGGTGCTGACGGGGCTTTACGAACCGGAGGAAGGCACGATCGAGGTCGACGGCCGCCCGATCGGCTGGCGCGAGCGCGCGGCCTACCGGCAGCGCTTCAGCGCGGTGTTCAACGATTTCCACCTGTTCGATGCGCTGCTCGGCATCGTCGATCCCGACGATCCGTCCCGCGCGCAGGCCGATGCGCGCGCGAACGCGCTCGTCGCGAAGCTCGCGCTCGATCACAAGGTGAAGGTGGTCGACGGCGCGTTCTCGACCCGCGCGCTGTCGACCGGGCAGCGCAAGCGGCTCGCCCTCGTCGTCGCGTACCTGGAGGACCGGCCGTTCTACCTGTTCGACGAATGGGCGGCCGACCAGGATCCGTCGTTCAAGGCCGTGTTCTACGAACAACTGCTGCCCGAGCTGCGCGCGCGCGGCAAGGCCGTGATCGTGATCACGCACGACGACCGCTACTTCGATCTCGCCGACCGCTTGTTGAAGCTCGACAACGGACGCATCGTCAGCGACACGATGCCCGCGCGGTCACGCGCGCAGAACGGCGTCGACGCGCTGAGCGCGTAATCCGGCAGCCGATGAAAAAAATCGCCGGTGGGCTGCAATGGCGGCGCACCGGCGATATTCGTTTCAGAAGGATATGTTGGTGGCGCGCGGCGCGATCGTCGCAACGCCCCGGCCGTCCAGCGCGAGTCGGGTCTAGCGCCACACCCTGCCCGCCCGAGCGGCATCGACCGCCGCACACTCAACGCACGGCCGGCAGCTTCAGCATCGTGACGGTCATCACGTCGGCCAGTTTCAGCGCCGACATCGGCCCGCCGAACCCCCAGATATTGCGTTCGATCAGCGCGATCCGGCGTTCCTTCATCGCGGGAACGAAACGCCACACCGGCGAATCGAGTTTCGCGGACAGCGGCACGTCCATGCCCGATGCGGTCACGAACAGCACGGCCAGCTCGCGCTGCCTGAGCAGATCGGCCGACGTCACGTACAGCGTGCCTTCCCGCGTCGGTTTCTTCGGCCACGGATCGAGCCCAAGCGCCCGCGCGAGGCCCGCCGACGTGCTGTTGCCCGTATAGGCCCAGTAGCGGTCGGGCAAGCCGAGATCCTGCAGCAGCGCGATGCGCTCGCCTTTCCTGCCCGCGGCCGCGAGCCGCGCCGCATTGCGCGCGATGCCCGCATCGAGCTGCGCATCGACCGCCTGTGCGCGCGCGTCGCGCCCCGTGACCGCACCGATGGTCCGGAAGATCTGCCGCATCCAGTCGAGCTGCGTCACCGGCACGCCGCCGTCCGACACGTTCGGGCTGAACTGGAACAGGATCGTCGGCGCGATCCGGTCGAGCGCATCGAAAATCGGCGCATGACGGAAGCCGACGCCGATGATCAGGTCGGGCTTGACCGCCGCAATCGCCTCGAGGCCCGGCTCCTGGCGCGAACCGATGTCGGTCACGTTGGCGAGCCGGTCGCTTTGATAACCGAGCCAGCCGGGATAGAACGCCGTATCGGCCATCCCGACCGGCACGATGTCGAGCGCGATCACGCTTTCCGCGAACATGAAATCGAGCGCGACCACGCGCTGCGGCCGCACCGGCATCGTCGCGCTCGCCTGCGACACGACGGGATTGCCGGCCAGCGATACCGCGCCCGGCGCGCCTTGCGCGCGATGTGCATCGAGGGCCGCGGCAACGGCGCCGGACGAGGCCGACAGCGCGCCGCAACACGCGGCGCCGAGCGCCGCGAGTGCGCCGATCGCGCCGAGTGCGTGCCGGCGGCCGGCATCCGTCACCGGATCGCGTCCTGCTCGGCCAGCGCCGCGTCGTCCATCGTCAGTAGCAGGGGGCAGCTTCCACACAGTTGCGTTTCTCCAGGAATTTCATAGCGCAGGCAGCACACGCGTCGCGCGCGGAACGGCGTGGGCAGCAGCGCCGAACGCGGCACCGCATCGCGCACGGGCATGCGCAACGGATTCGGTTCGCACGCAAAGCATGTCGCACCGAACAGCCAGCCGGCGTCGCGCACCGGATCGGCCGCGCATGGCAGCGCACGATACGTATCGAGCAGATAGTCGAGCAGGTTGCCCGCGTTGCTCCACAGCACGCGCGGCGTGACGCGCCCCATCGCCGCGAGCAGGTCGATCACCGCGCCGAGATGCGCGACGAGCCCCGCGTAGCGTGGCGCCGGGTCGTCGCAGGGTTCGCCGAGCGCATCGTGCGTGAAGTACAGCGCGGCGGGCATCCCGTCGTCGAGCGCGACGAACGTGCGCTCGGGTGTCATGTCGAGCGGCCGGCCGAGCGTCAGCGCGGCGACGACGCCGGCCGGCGCCGCGCGGCCGAAATAGTATTTGCTCCATTGCGACATCAGCGCGCGCGCGTGCTGCGCCGGATCGCCGCCGTAATGGCGGACCATCGCGTCGAGCACGATGTCGCAGTGCGCGGGCAACGCGCTGACCGGCACGACGAGGCGGCCCGGCGCGTGCGCGTCGTCGGGCAAACCGAGCCAGACGACGTCGAGATGATCGGCGAACGGTTCGGGCGCGAACGCCGAGAAACGCGTGGCGCGCGCGCCGTCGAGCGGCAGCGTCATCGCCCCGCGCGCCGGGCGCGGCGCCCCTCGAGGATCAGGAGCCCGAGCAGGTACGGCGCGCCGATCAGCGCAGTCAGCACGCCGGCCGGCACTTCGCGCGGCGCGACGACCGTGCGCGCCGCGAGGTCCGCTACACC
>NZ_LDVA01000218.1:0-8480 GCF_050768715.1 Burkholderia sp. ZZQ-2
CCTGACACCGCGGGCGGGCACGCCCGCGCGTTCGCCATGAGGCGGCCGCGCGTGGCGCGCTGCCCGCGGTCGTGCGGCCGGGCGTCATTGCCGCGCGGTCAGTTCGTCGTGGTTGTCGGTCTGCGGCTTCTTCTCGCCGCCATGCACCGAAATCCCGTGAAGCTCCTTGTTGCGCGCGATGAGCTCGCTGCTCGGCGGGTACTGCGTCTTGCTCGTCGGCACGACGCCGTCGTGCTGCGCCTGCTTCAGTTCATTGACGACCTGCGTGCGGGTCTTGCCCTGCGTTTGCGTCTGCGCGAATGCGGCCTGCGTGGCCATGCCGAGCGACAGCGTGGCGGTGACGAACAGTGCTGCGAGTTGTGCGGTTTTCATTGAGTGCTCTCCTTGATCAGGGCCGCCGGGTGGCGAACCATGGACCCAGTATGCGAAAGCAGCCGTGCGTGATCGTGATCGCGAGATGAAAAATGCGTCAGATTGCGTGATGCCGGGATGTGCCGTTCGACCGCGGCCGACATGATGCAATCGTCATGTTCGCGTCATGGGCGCGATGAACGGGAAGCGGAACATGAAGTCTGCCGATGGTCGACCTGGCCGACGGCGTTCACGCCGTCCGCGACAGCAGCACGGAATGCGGGCGGCCCTTTCCGACTTTCACCCCGGACCGAAAAGTGTATCGTCCCGCCATTCGCCTCGCCTTGATCGCAGTCCTGATCGTTACGTTGTTCGCGGGCTGCACGTCGACGCGTTCCGGCCCGACGCCCGCTGCGTCGGCCACATCGACCACGTCGACCACGCCGGCCGCCGCGCGCAAGCCGGTACCGGCCGACCTCATGCCCGGCGAGCAGATCGACTATGCCGGGCATCGCTGCGGGAATCCGAACCTGTACGTCAAGACGCACGTGTGCCTGTTCCCGCAGCGCAGCGGCACGCGTTGACCGCGATCGCACCGCACGCGATTGCGCGGTCTCAGGTTGCCGGGGATGCGGCGGGAGTCGTCCAGGACAGCACGCGGTCGGTCGCGGGTTCGTCGCCGAGCACGCAGGGTGTCGATCCACGACGAGCAAAAAAGAAGCCCGGCACTCGACGAGTCCGGGCCTAACGCGTGACGTGCCGTGCGGCAGCGACCCGCTTGCGTGGTCTGGAACGGGCGCTGCCCGTCACGTTTGTGATCGTAGCGAAGCGACGCTTCGCGAACCTGATCGGGACATGAAATTTTCGTCACGCGGCGCGCGTATTGCCGCCGTGGTCAGAACCGGTGGCGCAACCCGAGATTGACGATGCCCTGCGTGTGCGTACCGCCATAACCATAGGAGCCGATCGACGCCTGCGCCGTTTGCGTGCCGCCGTCGAGCGTGCGCTGTTCGCCGTTCGCGCGCTGCCATGCACCGACCGCGTAGAGATCGGTGCGCTTCGACAGCACGTAATCGGCGCCGGCGGACACCTGATGATAAGTCGCGCCCGTATCGCCGCGGGCGCGCGTGTAGCTGTAGCCGACGCCGACGAGCAGGCCGGGTGTCGCCTGGTAGTTGAAGAAGCCGCGCGCGGTGTCGTACTTCTGCGTGCTCCGAAATGCGGACATCGCATCGGCCTTGTACTGCGCGTTGCTGTAGTCGATGCCGACCGCGAACGGCGCGAAGCTGTAGCGCACCGCGCCGCGCGCGATGCCGATCGATTTCGCGGAGAGGTAGCCGCCGTTGACCAGCGACCCGTCGAACGTGCCGTCGGAGGTGCTGTTCCAGCCGGTGCGGATGCCGTTGGCGAGCGATGAACGATTGGCCGCGTAGTAGTAGCCGCCGGCCACGTCGACCGGGCCGTTGCTGTACGACAGGCCGGCCGACCAGGTTTGCCCGGCACCGCTCTTGCCGGCCACGCCGCCGAGCGCGTACATGCCGACGAACTGGAATCCGTTGATCAGCGGCGACGTGTATTTCACCGCGTTGTCGGTACGCGACGACGTGTCGTAGTTGTCGACGTCGCCGGGTGTCGCATAGACGCTGCCGAAGTAGAAATCGCCGGTGACCGGCCACGCGACATCCGCGAGCGCGTCGTACTGGCGGCCGAGCGTCAGCGTGCCCCAGCGCGCGCTTTCGAGGCCCACGAAAGCCTGCCGGCCGAACATCCGGTTGCCTTGCCCGAGCGCGCCGGTGTTCGGGTTGAAGCCGTTTTCCAGGGTAAAGACCGCTTTCAGCCCGCCGCCGAGATCTTCCGCGCCCTTCACGCCGAAGCGGTTGCCGAGCAGGTTGCCGTTGCCGAGGCCGACGAGATTCCTGCCGTTCGCGTCGGCATTCCACACGTAGGTCAACGACGTATCGAACAGGCCGTACAGCGTGACTTCCGACGCGTGTGCCGCGTGGGTGGCCGTGAGCATCGCACCCGACATCATCGCGAGCCGAACTGGAGTTTTCATGGTGTGTCCCTGAGGTTCAAGAGGATCGATCCGTGCATCGGTCGATTCCGGCGCCGCGCGTTGGTGCGGCAGGCGCGGAATGTCGCAATCGCGCTGCCGATTCTGGAAAGCGTTCGGATCGTGAAGGTGAGGGACAAATGAGAAAAATGTCATCGCCGCGTCATCGACCTGGACACTTGCGACCCGTTTTCATTGGGAGTGCGAGACAGGAGAGGCCGGGGCAGTGACGAAACCGTCATGCTGCGATCACGATTGCGCACCGCCGCCGGATCAAAGTGAAGGCTCCTGTCACATCTTTCCGGCAAGGAGCGAGCCACATGAACATTCCGCGACCGATGATCGTCGTCGCCGCTGCCGTCCTGTCGATTGCGGCCATCTCGCAGGCGGCGGCCGCGCAGCAGAAGACCCGTCAGGAAGTCCGTCAGGAACTGGTGCGTGCCCGCCACGACGGCGTGATCCCGAGCCCGAACCACGACTACCCGGCGAGCCCGGCCACCGTCGCGCGCAACCAGGAAATCCATCGCGCGACGGTACATCGCGTCGAGGCGGCGCCGCTGGTCGATGCGCACGACAACCGTCTTGCGGTTCGTTGATCGTTCATGCGCGGCCGGCCGGCACGGTGCCCGCCGGCCGTACCCCACACGAAGAGGAGAGTGCCATGCGCCATTTCGCGAAAGGAATCGTGCTCGCGGCGTGCCTGATGTCGACGGCTGCGATGGCGGCCGGCTGGCCGGAACGCGCGCTGTCGCACGCGCCGGCGCACGAGGTCGGCCGCCGCGCGAACGAGCGGATGCGTTGCGAGTTGGCGACCATGCCGGCCGGCGAATGGAGCGCGACGTTCACGCGCGGGCAATGCGAGGTCGGCAACGGCCGGCTGACGTTCGTGCCGGCCGACGCGGGCGGCGAACCGGAGGTGGCGGAGAAGCGGATCCTGCTCGGCGACATCCGCACCGCGTCGCATCAGTCACGCAAGCTGAAGGAGCAACTGCAACTGACGACCCGCGACGAGGTGATCGCACTGAACGTGCTGACCGACGACGGCAGCCGCAAGTCGCGCGAACACGCGATCGACCTGTGGGCCGCGCTGCGCAACGAAGGCGTGACGCCGGTCAACGGCACGCGCATCGTCGACACGTATCCGACGGGCGCGACGACGTGGTAACCGGCGCGCGGCCGCGGCCGGCTTATCCGGCCTTCACCGATCCTTCGATCAGGAAGAACACGATGAAGCCGATGAAGAACGCGGCCGTCGCAAACGGCGTTTCGGGTACCTCGTGCGCTTCGACCAGCAGTTCCTCGGTGACGAGGTACAGCAGCGCGACGGTGCCGAGCCCGAGCAGCGCCGCGTAGATATTGGCGGGAAGCCCTGCGAACGCCGCGTTGCCGGCAACGGCCGCGATGCTCAGCAGCGCCGCGAGCCCGACCGGCACGACGATCGACAGCATGCGGCCGATGCCGGCGGCCGCGAGCGCGGCGCTGACCGACAGCGCGAGGAACAGCACCTCGAGCGTCAGCGCGACGGTCAGGATGATGCCGCTTTCGTCGCTCGCGGAGAAGGCGATGCCGAGCACGAGGCCGTCGATGACGAGGTCGATCGCGGTGACGATGACGAGGCTTACGGGGAGCCGCGCGTCCTCGAAGCGCGTCTCGATCGCGCCCGACAGCGCACGGATCGCGAGCATCAGCGCGATGCCGAGCACGAAGCCGACGACGACCGGAAACAGCGCATGCGCGCGATCTTGCGGAAGCAGTTCGAGCGCCGCGGCCGCGAACACGATGCCGCCGGTGAAATGCTGGATGACGCTCGACGTTGTCGGGCCGGGGGCGCGCCACGCGGCGGCGAGTGCGCCGAAACAGGCCGCCAGCACGGGCGGTAACGTCAGTAGCGCAAGCTTCGCGGTCGGTGTCATGAGGCCTCTCGAACGGTTGGCGTACCGCAGCGGGCTCGGCGTCCGGCTGCCCGGCCGCAGGGTACGGTTCATGCACGCCGGGCGTTGCCCCGGCATCAACCGGGGATTGAACACCCTGAAGCCGCTTCAAGGTCAACACATTCGATGCAGGGCGCACCGGCAAGCCGGCGCGCCCGTGCCGGTCACACCTGCGCGAGCGCCTGGTCGAGATCGGCGAGCAGGTCGTCGATATGTTCGATGCCGATCGACAGCCGCACCGTTTCTTCCTTCACGCCGGCCTTCGCGAGTTCGGCCGGCGACAGTTGCCGGTGCGTCGTCGATGCCGGGTGCGTCGCGAGCGATTTCGTGTCGCCGATGTTGACGAGCCGCGTGAACAGCTTCAGCGCGTCCTGGAACTTCGCGCCGCCGTCGCGGCCGCCCTTCACGCCGAACGTCAGGATGCCCGGCGCACGGCCCGACAGGTAGCGCGCGACCAGCGGATGGTCGGGGTGATCGGGCAGGCCCGCATAGTTCACCCATTCGACCTGCTCGTGACGCGCGAGATGCTGCGCGATCTTCAGCGCGTTGTCGCTGATCCGCTCGACGCGCAGCGCCAGCGTTTCGATGCCCTGCAGGATCTGGAAGGCATTGAACGGCGAGATGGCCGCGCCCATGTTGCGCAGCGGCACCACGCGCGCGCGGCCGATATAGGCGGCCGGCCCGAACGCTTCCGTGTAGACGACGCCGTGATAGCTGACGTCGGGCTCGTTCAGCCGCTTGAAGCGGTCCGCATGCTCGGCCCACGGGAACTTGCCCGAATCGACGATCGCGCCGCCCAGGCTCGTGCCGTGCCCGCCGAGATACTTCGTCAGCGAATGCACGACGATGTCCGCGCCGTGCTCGAACGGGCGCAGCAGATACGGCGACGGCACCGTGTTGTCGACGATCAGCGGGATGCCGTGGCGATGCGCGACTTCCGCGAGCGCGGCGATGTCGGTGACGTTGCCGAGCGGGTTGCCGACCGATTCCGCGAAGATCGCCTTCGTGCGCGCGTCGATCAGCGGCTCGAACGACGCGGGGTCGCGCGGATCGGCGAAGCGCGTCGCGATCCCGTATTGCGGCAGCGTATGCGCGAACAGGTTGTAGGTGCCGCCGTACAGCGAACTCGCGGACACGATGTTGTCGCCGGCCTCGGCGATCGTCTGGATCGCGTACGTGACGGCCGATTGTCCCGATGCGAGCGCGAGCGCGCCGATGCCGCCCTCGAGCGCGGCGATACGCTGCTCGAGTACGTCCGTCGTCGGGTTCATGATCCGCGTGTAGATGTTGCCCTGCACCTTCAGGTCGAACAGGTCGGCGCCGTGCTGCGTGTCGTCGAATGCGTACGCAACGGTCTGGTAGATCGGTACGGCGACCGCGCGCGTGGTCGGGTCGGGACGATAACCGCCGTGCACGGCGATGGTTTCGAGGCGCCAGTTCGAAGAGGCCTGATCGGTCATGGGTGCTCCGTCTGTTGTTGTGGTGGTCGAGCGATTATAGGAGCACGTGCGCGGCGGCCCTTAGAACGAATGGTTTGTTGCTTATGGCGGTGCGGCGCATAGAATGCCCTTTCCGCAAACAAGAGGTGCGCGATGAATCAGGAACATTGGAACCAGGTGGATGCGTATTTCTCCGCGACGCTCGTGCCGTCCGACGACGCGCTCGACGCCGCGCTGGCGGCGAGCGACGCGGCCGGGCTGCCCGCGATCAACGTCGCGCCGAACCAGGGCAAGCTGCTGCAACTGCTCGCGACGATCCGCGGCGCGCGGCGGATCCTCGAGGTCGGCACGCTCGGCGGCTACAGCACGATCTGGCTCGCGCGCGCATTGCCGCCGGGCGGCACGCTCGTGACGCTCGAGCTGAACCCCGAACATGCGAAGGTCGCGACGCGGAACATCGCGCGTGCCGGGTTCGCGGAGGTCGTGACGGTGGTGGTCGGCAGCGCGAAGGACAGCCTCGCGCGGCTCGTCGACGCGGGCGAAGCGCCGTTCGATTTCATCTTCATCGATGCCGACAAGGACAACAACCCGGTCTATCTCGACGCGGCGCTGAAGCTGTCGCGGCCCGGCACGGTGATCGTCGTCGACAACGTCGTGCGCGGCGGGCGGGTGGCCGATCCCGACAATCGCGAGCCTGACGTGGCCGGCGTGCGCGACGGGTTCGCGCGTCTCGCGGCCGCGCCGCACGTCACCACGACGGCCGTGCAGACGGTCGGGCAGAAGGGCTGGGACGGGTTCTCGATCTCGATCGTCGGCGCGTGACGTGAGGGCGGCACGCGCGTGCGGTCGACCCGCGCGCTAGTTCTGGTCGGGATTCCGGTCGTTGCACTGCTCGGGATCGTCGCGCAGCACGATGCGGCGGATGCGGCCGTTGTCGTAGAACGGCACGTCGGGGCAGAACTTCATGCCGGCGCGGGTCGACGTGCGCTTCCACGCGACCTTTTCGGTGCGGACGAGCGTCGGCGCGTGGCCGGGCGCGCCCGGCTTCCAGATGTCGATGTACACGCGCGCCATCCACGGTGACGCGTCCACCTCGCAGTCTTTCAGCGCGCCCAGCGTCGAGCGCAGCCCCGTGCCGGTCTGCTCGATGCGCTGCGGAAACTCGATGTAGCCGTCGCCGTAGCCGGGCGTGACGTAGCAATAGCGGCGCGTGTTCCCGTCGAGCACCGGCAGCAGGTAGCTGCTGGCGGAGTCGGCCTCCTTCACGTCGTTGCCCTGCCAGCGGTAGGTCGTCACGCCATGCTCGCAGCAGCTCGCGCGCCAGCTCGTCCAGATGATCCGGTGCACGGCATCGAACTCCGGCGACGTGATGCCCTGCAGCCCCTGCGGCGCGTCGACGAAGCGCCGCGTCTTCGGGTCGAAGATCCACGTCTGGTACGGAATGTTCGGGCCCGCGCCCATCGATTGCGCGAGCATCAGGTCGGGCCAGCCGTCGAAATTCACGTCGGCGAAATCGGGCGTGAACAGGCCGCAGGTGCCGCGTGAATCGGTCTGCAGCGTCTGCACGAGGCGGCCGCGATCGTACAGGCGGATCGCGGTGACGTGCGGCGGTTCGTTGCATGAACCGTCGTCGTCCGGCAGCTTGTCCGCGACGAGGCGGATCTCGTAAGGGAACGGCCTGCCGTCCTGTTTCGTTGCGAGCGAGACGGGCAGCGTGCGTTTGCCGTCCGGCGACGCCCACGTGCCGGCCACCGCATTGTCGAGCGATGCCACGCGCCACGTGCCCGTTACGCGATCGGCGTCGGTTTTCGCGCCGCTGTCGCGTTCCGACAGCGTGGCGCCGTGCGCGTCGAGCGTCCCCTTCAGCGCGAGCCGGTAGCGTTTGTCGGACGTGCAGGGCGCGTAGCAGTACGAGCCCGATACAGTGCCCGCCACGCGCGACAGCGAGACTTCGACATGCCGGTTGCCGATCGTGCCGACCCAGTCGCGCGACCAGAACGGGATCTCGACCGTATCGTCGGTGCTTGCCGCACTCGCCGCACTCATTGGCGAAAAGGCGAACGCGGTGACGGCGAGCAGTGCGAACGCAATTGCGCCGCGCCAGCCGCGCGTGCGCCGCGTCGCGGTCGCGTTGCGCGACGCGTCGATGAACGGGAGATGCATGGGTCGGCCCCTCGGTTTGTTATGGGTGTGACTGCCGGCGTGTTGCGGTGCGATGCACGCGTCAGCGGTTTCCTGGCGCATCGGCGCGTCGATACAGGCGTGGCCATTGATCGTCGAACAGGCCGTTGCACGTGCCGTGCGTGGCGATGTCGCTGAGCAGGAAGCGCCGGCCGTCGAAGATCCACGACGCGGTCGAGCCGCAATCGCCGGCGCTGCGCAGCCTGACCTTGCTCGACAGCGTCGCGCGGGTGCGGTCGTAGCCGGCCTCCGTCAGTTCGTTCGCGAACGACGCCGAGTCGAGCCCCGCGTTCGCGTTCTCGCCGAAATTCATCGCCGTCGGCGTGAACGGTGCCGTCCTTCGCACGCGATACCACAGGTCGGTGCGGTTATACATGCTGCTGGTCTGGCACGGTATCGCGACGAGCGCCTCGTCGGCGGAGATCGCCACGGCGCGCGACGCCTTCCGGCGATCGCTGGCCGACATTTCGTCTTCGACGTCGGCCGCGCATTGCTTGATGTCGTCGCCGAACTTCGCGAGCACCG
>NZ_LDVA01000219.1:0-9571 GCF_050768715.1 Burkholderia sp. ZZQ-2
CCGCCCCTTGCCGGCGCACCGCGCGAACCTTCGCGCCCCCGGCGCTGTCGAATCCGCTTTCGAACCCGCGGCGCGCCCGGCGGTGCCCGGCCGGGCCGCCTTCCGGGCCCGCCGCGACGCCCGCTGCGACGCAATTCGCGCCGTTCCACTGAGTCTTCGGACGAACAGTTATACTTGTCCGCTACATCCCCGCTACCGCCACGCGCTTCCCGACCGCACCAGATCTCTATGCGAATGAAATTGAAGAACATCGGCCTGATTGCCGCGGGCCTCGCCACGGGCGTGTTCGCCACGCTGCAGGTTTCCGCATCGGCCGAGCAGACCGCCACGGCGCCGCTTCCCCTCGACCAGCTCCGCCTGTTCGCGGAAGTCTTCGGACAGATCAAGCGCGAGTACGTCGAACCGGTCGACGACAAGAAGCTGCTGACGGCCGCGATCAAGGGCATGGTGTCGAGCCTCGACCCGCACTCGTCGTTCCTCGACAAGACCGACTATGACGAGCTGCAGGAGCAGACGAAGGGCCGCTTCGCGGGTCTCGGCATCGAGATCTCGCAGGAAGACGGCCTCGTCAAGGTGATCTCGCCGATCGAAGATACGCCCGCGTTCCGCGCCGGCATCCGTCCGGGCGACCTGATCACGCGCATCAACGACAAGCCGGTGCGCGGCATGACGCTCGACAAGGCCGTGAAGCAGATGCGCGGCGAGCCGGGCACCAAGGTCACGCTGACGATCTTCCGCAAGAGCGACGACCGCACGTTCCCGGTCACCGTCACGCGCGCGATCATCAAGGTCCAGAGCGTGAAGATGAAGATCCTCGATCCGGGCTATGCGTATGTCCGCATCACGAGCTTCCAGGAGCGCACGACGCCCGATCTCGCACAGAAGCTGCAGGACATCGCACGCCAGCAGCCGAACCTGAAGGGCCTCGTCCTCGACCTGCGCAACAACGGCGGCGGCCTGCTGCAGAGCGCGGTCGGCGTGGCCGGCGCGTTCCTGCCGCCCGACTCCGTCGTCGTGTCGACCAACGGCCAGATCCCCGATTCGAAGCAGGTCTACCGCGATACGTACGACAACTATCGCCTGCCGTCCTTCGACGGCGATCCGCTGAAGAACCTGCCGCCGGTCTTCAAGACGGTGCCGATGATCGTGCTGACGAACGCCTATTCGGCGTCCGCGTCGGAAATCGTCGCCGGCGCGCTGCAGGATTCGAAGCGCGCGCAGATCATGGGCAAGACGACGTTCGGCAAGGGTTCGGTGCAGACGGTCCGCCCGATGACGGCCGACACCGCGCTGCGCCTGACCACCGCGTACTACTACACGCCGAGCGGCCGTTCGATCCAGAACAAGGGCATCACGCCGGACGTGCCGGTCGATCAGTACGCGGACGGCGATCCGGACGACGTGCTCGTGACGCGCGAGGTCGACTACACGAACCACCTCGCGAACACGCAGGATCCGAACGAGAAGAAGGAACAGGAAGAGCGCGAGCAGCGCCGGATGGATCAACTGCGCGTCCTCGAAGAGCAGAACGACAAGAAGACGCCGGAACAGCGCCAGAAGGATCGCGATCGCAAGCCGATCGAGTTCGGCAGCGCCGACGACTTCATGATGCAGCAGGCGCTCAACAAGCTCGAAGGCAAGCCGGTGCAGGAATCGAAGTCGCTGCTCGCCGAAAGCACGAAAGGCACGGCCGGCAAGGCCGCCACGGCCCCGAAGGCATCGGGCGCAAGCGCGAAGCCGGCTTCCGCACCGAAGCCCGCGTCGGCGCCGAAGTAAGCGCCGGCCGGCATCCGACGGGCCATCGCGGGAAGACCGCGATGGCCCGTTTTTCATGCGCGCCTAAAATAACGACACGTCCGCCGCTTCGCCCACGACTCCCCCCATGAACGACGATCAACTCCTTCGCTACTCCCGCCACATCCTCGTCGACGAAATCGGCATCGAGGCGCAGCAGCGCTTTCTCGATGCGCATGCGATCGTCGTCGGCGCGGGCGGCCTCGGCTCGCCCGCCGCAATGTACCTCGCGGCATCGGGCGTCGGCACGATCACGCTCGTCGACGCCGATACGGTCGATCTCACGAACCTGCAGCGGCAGATCCTGCACGTGACGGCCTCGGTCGGCCGCAGCAAGGTCGAATCGGGGCGCGACACGCTCGCGCAACTGAACCCCGAGGTGAAGGTGGACGCGGTCGCCGCGCGCGTCGACGACGCATGGCTCGACGCGCACGTGCCGAGCGCGACCGTCGTGCTCGACTGCACCGACAACTTCGCGACGCGGCACGCGATCAACCGCGCGTGCGTCGCGCATGGCGTGCCGCTCGTGTCGGGCGCCGCGCTGCGCTTCGACGGCCAGATCAGCACGTTCGATTTCCGCGACCCGGCCGCGCCCTGCTATGCGTGCGTGTTTCCGGAAGACCAGCCGTTCGAGGAAGTCGCGTGCGCGACGATGGGCGTGTTCGCGCCGACGGTCGGGATCATCGGCGCGATGCAGGCCGCCGAGGCGCTGCGCGTGATCGGCGACATCGGCAGGACGCTCAACGGGCGGCTGATGATGCTCGATTCGCTGCGGATGGAATGGACGACGATGAAAATCGCGCGCCAGGCCGACTGCCCCGTGTGCGGAGGCCGGCACTGACGCGCGACGGGCATGCGCCAGGCGGCGCATGCGTGGTGACACTTCGCTACTTTTTGAGCGGCAACGTGGCGCCTATGCGGCCGCATCCGCGCGCGGCTCGGCGACCGACAGGCGCTGCAGCGCCGCCTGCACTTCCTCCGGCTCGAACGCGGCGAGCACGTCGGCCGTCGGCTTTTCGAGCGCCTTCAGGTGTGCGCGCAGGATCTCCTGCTTCACGACGAGCAACTGGCTCGGGTGCATCGAGAACTCGGTGAGCCCCATCCCGAGCAGCAGGCGCGTAAGCGCCGGGTCGCCCGCCATCTCCCCGCACACCGACACGGATACCCCCGCGCGCTTCGCTTCACGCAACGTATAGGCGATCAGGTGCAGCACGGCCGGGTGCAGCGGGTCGTACAGGTGCGCGACCGCGTTGTCGGCACGGTCGATCGCGAGCGTGTACTGGATCAGGTCGTTCGTGCCGATCGACAGGAAATCGAACCGCTTCAGGAACAGCGGCAGCGCGATCGCCGCGGCCGGGATTTCGATCATCGCGCCGATGCGCACGTTCGGATCGTACGCGAGCCCCGCGTCGTCGAGCTGGCGCTTTGCCTCGCGAATCAGGTCGAGCGTCTGGTCGATCTCCTGCGCGTGCGCGAGCATCGGAATCAGGATCTTCACCTGGCCGAACGCGGACGCACGCAGGATTGCGCGCAACTGCGTGAGGAACATCTGCGGCTCGGACAGGCTCCAGCGGATCGCGCGCAGGCCGAGCGCGGGGTTCGGCGCCGTCTCGTAGCCTTCGTCGAGCGCCTCGAGCGGCTTGTCCGCGCCGACGTCGATCGTGCGGATCGTCACCGGCATGCCCTTCATCCACTCGACGGCCCGCTTGTAGGCGGCGAACTGCTCCTCCTCTTCCGGCATCTCCTTCTGATGCATGAACAGGAACTCGGAACGGAACAGCCCGACGCCGACCGCGCCGGCCTCGACGGCCGCCTTCGCGTCGTCGGGCAGCTCGATGTTCGCGTACAGATCGATCTTGGTGCCGCACAACGTTTGCGTCGGCGAGAACTTCAGACGCTGCAGCTTGCGTTGCTCCAGCAGCTTCTCGGACTGCCGGTACGAATACTCCTCGAGGACGATCGGCGCCGGATCGACGATCACGATGCCCTGGTCGCCGTCGACGATGATCAGGTCGTCCTGGCGGATCAGCGCGCTCGCGTGCTGCACGCCGACCGCGGCCGGAATGCCGAGGCTGCGCGCGACGATCGCCGTGTGCGACGTGCGCCCGCCGAGGTCGGTGACGAACGCCTGGAACGACTGCGACTTGAACTGCATCATGTCGGCCGGCGCGATGTCGTGCGCGACGACGATCATCTCGTTCGTGCCGTTCGCGGCCGCGCGGTCGAGCGCCTGCGACGCGGACGGTGCGCCGGCGAGCGCCTTCAGCACGCGCTCGACCACCTGCTCGATGTCGGCCTTGCGCTCGCGCAGGTATTCGTCCTCGATGTCGTCGAAGTGACGCGTGAGCAGCTCGAGCTGCTCGGTCAGCGCCCACTCGACGTTGTAGCGGCGCGTGCGGATCAGGTCGATGGTTTCCTGCACGAGCATCTCGTCGCTCAGGATCATCGCGTGGACGTCGATGAATGCACCGACCTCGCTCGGGGTGTCGTCGGTCAGGTCGGCGCGCAGCGCCTCGAGTTCGTGATGCACGACATCGAGCGCCGTGCGGAAGCGCTCGACCTCGGCATCGATCTGGTTTGCGTCGATCAGGTAATGGGCGACGTCGAGCGCCGCCGGCGCGATCAGGTACGCTCGCCCGATCGCGATACCTCGTGAGACGGGAATGCCATGCAGCGTGAAGGACACGCGCACCTCCTCTGTACAAGTAAAGCCGCGGCACACTGCTGCGATGCGCTTATGACCCCGGTTAGCGATTATAAATTCCGCGACTCCCCGCTGACTGCATGCACCGCAGCATTGCGCATTCCGCATCAATGCTTCCGACGAAAAAAATGCCGCGGAATCCGCGGCATTCTGACTGGAAACGGCAACGATCCCGTGCGCGGCGCGCGCGGATCACTGCCCTTCGCCGAACTTGTCCGCGATCAGTTTCAGCAGTGCGTCCATCGCTTCCCGCTCGTCGGGCCCTTCGGTCTCGATCGTCACGGTGCTGCCGATGCCCGCCGCCAGCATCATCACGCCCATGATGCTCTTTGCGTTGATCTTGCGCCCGTTGCGCGTCATCCAGACTTCCGACTGGAAGTTACCGGCCAGTTGCGTAAGCTTGGCCGATGCGCGCGCATGGAGCCCCAATTTATTGACGATGGTGGTTTCTTGTTGAAGCATGATTCTCGGTCGGGTCGGTCGGGACCGCCGGCGGCGCGCGCCGGCGGTGCTGTCTAAAACGGAAAACGGGAAATCAGTGCGACTCGGTGCGCGGTTGCGGTTCCGGCGGAATCGGCGCGCACTGGCCGCAGCCGGTTTCCGTCGGCGGCGGCGGTGTGCCGGCCGACACCTCGTGGACGCCCTTCGCCCCGCCGGACAGCGCCTTGTCGACGAGCTTGTCGAGCGGCACGGTGCGGTAGCAGACGGCCCGCACGAGCATCGGCAGGTTCACGCCCGCCAGCACGCGCACGTTGTCGAGCTTCGCGAGCTGGCCGGCGATGTTCGCCGGCGTCGCGCCGTACATGTCGGTCAGCACGACCACGCCGTTCTCTTCGCGGAGCCGCGCGAGCTCCGCGTGCGCGAACGCCATCACCTGGGCCGGATCGCTGTCCGCCATCACGTCGATACAGCCGATGCGGGCGGGCACGCCGCCATAGATGTGCGCGATGCAGTCCCGCAGCGCGGTGGCGAGCGGGGCGTGCGCGATGATCAGGATCCCGGCCATGTCAGATCGCTCCCGGCCGCCCCTGGCGGGCCGATACCCCGCGGCGGGGCAATGAGCGTAGCGAGTGTGGGAAACGTTTCATGGTCAGCCTTGCAACAGTTTCGGCCCGACCGCCGGGCCTTTGGTGCGCGATCGCGGCACCGGGCAAGCGGGCATTGTAGCAGGCCGGTCGAGCTGCTCCGGCGACGGGGGACCTGCGCGGCCGCCGCCGGGGTTGCGCGGGAGACGGCCTACGCGGCCGCACGCTCCAGCGCGTCGATGAACATCGCGGCGACGTCGAAGCCCGTCTGCTCCATGATCTCGCGGAAGCACGTCGGGCTCGTGACGTTCACCTCGGTCAGCCAGTCGCCGATCGCATCGAGGCCGACCAGCAACAGCCCGCGCGCCGCGAGCACGGGCCCGAGCGTGTCGGCGATCTCGCGATCGCGCGCGGTCAGCGGCTGCGCGACCCCGAGCCCGCCCGCCGCGAGATTGCCGCGCACCTCGCTGCCCTGCGGAATCCGCGCGAGCGAATACGGCACCGGCTCGCCCGCGATCAGCAGGATGCGTTTGTCGCCGGCCTTGATCTCGGGAATGAACTTCTGGATCATCAGCGAGCGCGTGCCGTCATGGCCGAGCATCTCGATGATCGCACCGAGGTTCATGCCGTCGGCCTTCACGCGGAACACGCCCATCCCGCCCATCCCGTCGAGCGGCTTCACGATCACGTCGCCGTGCTCGGCGTGGAAGGCGCGCAGGCGCGCCGCATCGCGCGTGACGAGCGTCGGCGCGACGAATTGCGGAAACTCGCCGATCGCGAGCTTTTCCGAGTGATCGCGAATCGACTGCGGCTTGTTGAATACGCGCGCGCCCGCCCGTTCGGCAAGCTCGAGCATCCACGTGGCCGTTACGTATTCCATGTCGAACGGCGGATCCTTGCGCATCAGCACCGCGCCGAACGACGTCAGCGCACGCGACTCGTGAGCGGCCGCCTCGTACCACGGTTCGCGGTGCAGGTCGGCCGTGTCGCCGACGATCGTCACGCGCTGCACGTCCGCCTCGACACCGCTCCCCGTCCATGCAAGCTGGTGCGGCTGGCACGCGTACACCGCATGCCCGCGCCGCGCGGCCTCGGCCATCATCGCGTAGGTCGAATCCTTGTAGATCTTGAAGCGCTCGAGCGGGTCGGCGATAAAGAGAATGTCCATGAGGTCCTGTACTTGGCGAAGGTCCGTTATACCTGGATGGCTTCGGGGTCGGTCTTTTCCAGTTCGATCGACGACGCGATCAGCGACAGCCGCGCGACGACGCCGTACATGTAGAAACGGTTCGGCGGCGCGGCACCCGGCTTCGCGCCGGCATCCGGCAGCGCGGTGTGCTCGAAGCCGAGCGGCACGTAGTGCATGCCGGGCGCGTTCAGGTTCTGGTCGCGCTCGCGGCCGGCGTGCGTGCGGTAGAAGCCGCCGACCACGTAGCGGTCGATCATGTATACAACGGGCTCCGCCACTTCGTCGCCGACGCGCTCGAACGTATACACGCCTTCCTGCACGATTACGTCGCGCACCGCGAGGCCGGCCTTCGACTCGGCCATCTGCGCGCGCTCGGCCTTCGACATCCGGCCGATCTCGGCCGCGTCGTGCACGGTCATCACGCCGCGCCCCGCCGTGCCCGCGTCGGCTTTCACGACGACGTACGGCTTCTCGCTGATCCCGTATTCGCGGTACTTGCGCGCGATCTTCTTCAGCACGCCGTCGATCGCGTCGGCGAGCGCCTGCTCGCCTTCATGCGCCTGCCAGTCGACGCCTTCCACGTGCGCGAAATACGGATTCACCATCCACGGATCGACGCCGACCATCTTCGCGAACTTCTTCGCGACGTCGTCGTAGCACGAGAAGTGCGTCGACTTGCGGCGCACGGCCCAGCCCGCGTGCAGCGGCGGCAGCAGGTACTGCTCGTGCAGGTTTTCCAGCACGGCCGGGATGCCGGCCGACAGGTCGTTGTTCAGCAGGATCGAGCACGGGTCGAAATTCTTCAGGCCGAGGCGGCGCTGCGAACGCTCGAGCGGTTCGAGCACGATCTTCTGGCCGTCGGCCAGCGTGATCGGCGTCATGTCGGTGATGCTCGGGTCGAGCGAGCCGAAGCGCACGTTCAGGCCGGCCTGGCGCATGATCGTCGCGAGGCGCGCGACGTTTTCGAGGTAGAACGCGTTGCGGGTCGGCAGCTCGGGAATCACGAGCAGGTTCTTCGCGTCCGGGCAGATCTTCTCGATCGCGGCCATCGCGGCCTGCACGGCGAGCGGCAGCACTTCGGACGGCAGGTTGTTGAACGCGCCGGGAAACAGGTTCGCGTCGACGGGCGCCAGCTTGAAGCCGGCATTGCGCAGGTCCACCGAACAATAGAACGGCGGGGTGTGTTCCTGCCATTCGAGCCTGAACCAGCGTTCGATCGCAGGCGTCGCGTCGAGGATCTTCTGC
Source organism: Burkholderia sp. ZZQ-2 (assembly GCF_050768715.1). Taxonomy (NCBI): domain Bacteria; kingdom Pseudomonadati; phylum Pseudomonadota; class Betaproteobacteria; order Burkholderiales; family Burkholderiaceae; genus Burkholderia; species Burkholderia sp. ZZQ-2. The sequence goes on from NZ_LDVA01000219.1 coordinate 7,958, forward strand.
TCGAGTTCGAGCAGCGGACCGTTCAACGCCGTAACGAGGTGGGGAACCATGAATCACTCGCGAGCGGGAGAATGAAGATTGTAGAGCAATTGCCTTGCCCATTTGGGGATTGTTCCCGGCTTCACAAGGATATGCAGGAAGTTTTCGGCTATTGACCCGATAGAGTGAAGGGTTATCCGCTACGTCAGTGCGTGACAGGAGAAAAAAAGCCCGCCGGGTAGGCGGGCCGAAGTCGCTGCGCTCATTCGGGGCGGGCGCCGTCGTCGCGGCGGCCCGCCGTTGATTCGTGTGACTTATTCCACGTGCTCGCCGTGCAGGATCACGTCGAGACCTTCGCGCTCTTCCTCTTCGGTCACGCGCAGGCCCATCGTCAGGTCGATCAGCTTCAGCAGCACGAAGCTCAGCACGCCGCTGTAGACCAGCGTGATCAGCACGCCCTTCGCCTGCAGCAGCAGGCTGCCGTCGGCGCCGCCGATGTCCTTGACCGCGAACACACCCGTCAGCAGCGCGCCGAGAATCCCGCCGATGCCGTGCACGCCGAACGCGTCGAGCGAATCGTCGTAGCCGAGCTTCGACTTGAGCCAGGTCGCCGACCAGAAGCAGACGACGCCGGCGGCGATGCCGATCACCAGTGCACCCGCCACGCCGACGAAACCGGCGGCCGGCGTGATCGCCACGAGACCCGCGACCGCGCCCGACACGATGCCGAGCACCGACGGCTTGCCCTTCGCGATCCACTCGGCAAACATCCAGCCGAGCGCCGCGCAGGCGGTCGCCACTTGCGTGGTCAGCATCGCGAAGCCGGCACGGCCGTCAGCGGCGACCGCGGAGCCCGCGTTGAAGCCGAACCAGCCGACCCACAGCATCGAGCCGCCGATCATCGTCAGCACGAGGTTGTGCGGCGCCATCGATTCGCGGCCGTAGCCGACGCGCTTGCCGAGCACGAGGCACGACACGAGGCCCGCGATACCGGCGTTGATGTGCACCACCGTGCCGCCCGCGAAGTCGAGCACGCCGTCGGCCGACAGCCAGCCGGTCGGCTCCCACACCATGTGCGCGACCGGCACGTAGACGATCAGCGACCAGAGCGTCATGAACACGAGCATCGCCGAGAACTTCATGCGATCGGCGAACGCGCCGCAGATCAGCGCCGGCGTGATGATCGCGAACGTCATCTGGTAGACGAAGTAGACCGATTCCGGAATCGTCGTCGCGAGATGGCTGACGGTCAGCGTCGTCGCCTTGTCGCCCTTGATGTAGTTCATGCCGTGCAGGAATGCGCGCGACAGGCCGCCGATGAAGCCGTTGCCCGGCGTGAACGCGAGGCTGTAGCCGACCACCGTCCACAGCACCGTGATCACCGCGGTGATCGCGAAGCTCTGCATCACGGTCGCGAGCACGTTCTTCTTGCGGACCATGCCCGCGTAGAACAGCGCGAGGCCGGGGATCGTCATGAACAGCACGAGCGCGGTCGACGTCAGCATCCACGCGGTGTCGCCCGCGCTGATCTTCGACGAATCGACCGAGAACGGTGCGGTTGGCGCAGCCGGTGCGGCCGGCGCGGACGCGGCGGCAGCGGCCGATGCGTCGGTGGCGCCCGAAGCCGGTGCGGCG
>NZ_LDVA01000220.1:0-10236 GCF_050768715.1 Burkholderia sp. ZZQ-2
GGCCGGGGCACGCGAGCACGAAGCCTGCGCGGATGCCGGCGAGCCCGAAGAACTTGCCGACCGAACGCAGCACGACGAGCCCCGGGCGATCGACCTGCGGCGCGAGCGACTGCGTCGCGCCCGTATCGGCGAACGCCTCGTCGACGATCAGCGTGCCGCCGCGCGCCGCCAGCTGCGCATGCCAGCCGAGCAGGCGTTCGGCCGGCACGAATTCGGCGGTCGGATTATTCGGATTCCCGACGATGACGTGGCGCAGCGTCGCAGGCAGCGTAGCGGTGCCGACGTCGAGCGCGACGACGCGATGGCCGTGTCGCGCGAAAGCGGGTGCGTATTCGCCGTACGCGAGCGTCGCGACGCCGGCGTCGCCGGCCGGCAGCAGCGCGGGCAATGCGCGGATCGCAGCCTGGCTGCCGGCCACCGGCAGCACGTGCGCGGGATCGGGCGCGTGGTAGTACTGCGCGGCGCAGGCCGCGAGGCCGTCGCCGTCGTCGGGCAGCCGGCGCCACGCGTCGGCCGGGACGGGCGGCACCGGATAGCCGACCGGATTGATGCCGGTCGACAGGTCGAGCCACGTGTCGTAAGGAATGCCGTGGCGGCGTGCGGCTTCATGCAGGTTGCCGCCGTGCGTGATGCGGGTGTCAGACATGATGGGTGGCCATGACGAGTGCGCCGCTCGCGACCAGCAGCGCGAGCCACAGGGCAAGCGTGCGCGTGACGAGCGACAACGCGGCGACGATATGGACGGCGCTCGCCGTCGCGCCGGTGCCGAGCGCGGGACGATCCTCGATCTCGCCGTGATAGACGGCCGGGCCGCCCAGCTGCACGTTCAGGCTGCCGGCGCCGGCGGCCATCACCGGGCCCGCGTTCGGGCTGTCCCAGTGGCGTGCCTGCGTGCGCCAGCAGCGCCATGCGGCGGCCGTGTCGCCGAGCAGCGCGTAGCTCGCGGCCGTCAGGCGCGCGGGAATCCAGTTGAGCGCGTCGTCGAGGCGCGCGGCGGCCCAGCCGAAGGTCAGGAAGCGCGGCGTGCGGTAGCCCCACATCGCGTCGAGCGTGTTCGCGAGCCGGAACAGCAGCGCGCCGGGGCCGCCTGCGACGACGAACCAGAACAGCGCGCCGAAGATCGCGTCGTTGCCGTTCTCGAGCGCGGATTCGACGGCCGCACGCGACAGCGCGCCTTCGTCCGCGTCGCTCGTGTCGCGCGACACGATGCGCGCGGTCAGCGTGCGGGCGGCGCCGAGGTCGTGCCGCAGCAGTGCCGCGGCGATCGGCGCGACGTGGTCGGCGAGGCTTTTCGCGCCGAGTGCGAACCACAGCAGGGCGATGTGCAGCGCGGCCGCGAGCGGCCATGGCAGCACGGCCGCGAGCCATGCCGCGACGGCGACCGGCGGCACGACCGCCGCGATCCATGCGGCGACGCCGATCACGCGGCCGCGCCGGCCCGTGTTCAGCGCGCCTTCGATGCGCGCGGCGAGGCGGCCGAACGCGACGAGCGGATGCCAGCCGGCCGGTTCGCCGATCGCGCGGTCGATGATCGCGGCCGCGACCGCGAACATCGCGACTACGGGCAGCGACAGCATCAGCATGACGGCGCTCCCGTCTTAAGGTCGAGCGGCAGCCCGGCGACGAGCAGCGTCACGCGCGTCGCGAGGGTGGCGACACGCTGGTTCAGGCGCCCGAGTTCGTCGACGTAGCGGCGCGTGACCGACCCGAGCGGCACGACGCCGAGCCCGATCTCGTTGCTGACGACGATCACCTTCGCGCGCGCGCCGCGCAACGCGTGCTCGAGCCGGTCGACCTGCGCCGCGTACTGCGCATCGTCGAGCGGTTCGCCGTCGGCCGGGCACAGCAGGTTCGTGAGCCACAGCGTCAGGCAGTCGACGAGCAGGCACGCGTGCGGATCGTCGAGCCGCGCGAGCGTGCCGGCGAGGTCGACGGGTGCGTCGGCGAAGCCCCAGGCGGCCGGCCGGCGCGCGCGATGGTGCGCGATGCGCTGCGCGAATTCGGCATCGGCGGCGGTTGCGGTGGCGATGTAGGTGACGGGGCGGCCGCTGTCGGCGGCGAGGCGCTCGGCGTGCGCGCTCTTGCCCGAGCGTGCGCCGCCGAGGACGAAGGTGAGGTCGTGCGGAATCATCGCGTGATTGTAACGGCGCGGGCACACCGGCGCGGGGGATAATGCGGCCTTTGCTTCGCGACAACCTTTACACGATGAATGCACCCGAGCCGCGGCCGTGCGGCACGCTGATGATCCAGGGCACGACGTCCGACGCGGGCAAGAGCACGCTGGTCGCGGGCCTGTGCCGGCTCGCGCGCCGCGGCGGCGCGCGCGTTGCGCCGTTCAAGCCGCAGAACATGGCGCTCAACAGCGCGGTGACGGCCGACGGCGGCGAAATCGGCCGCGCGCAGGCACTGCAGGCGCTGGCCGCGGGCGTTGCGCCGCATACGGATTTCAACCCCGTGCTGCTGAAGCCGACGAGCGACCGCGGCGCGCAGGTGATCATTCACGGCAAGGCGCGCATGAACCTCGATGCGCGCGCGTATCACGGCTACAAGCCGGTCGCGTTCGAAGCGGTGCTCGAGTCGTACGCGCGCCTGCGCGCCGGCTACGACACGGTGATCGTCGAGGGCGCGGGGAGCCCGGCCGAGATCAACCTGCGCGAAGGCGACATCGCGAACATGGGATTTGCCGAACGCGTCGACTGCCCGGTCGTGCTCGTCGCCGACATCGACCGCGGCGGCGTGTTCGCGCACCTGGTCGGCACGCTCGCGTGCCTGTCGGAGAGCGAGCGCGCACGCGTGCGCGGCTTCGTGATCAACCGCTTCCGCGGCGACGTCAAGCTGCTCGAGCCGGGGCTCGACTGGCTGCGTGCGCAGACGGGCAAGCCCGTGTTCGGCGTGCTGCCGTACCTGCACGGCCTGCTGCTCGACGCCGAGGACATGCTGCCGGCACAGGCGCGCAGCGCCGCCGCACGCGGCGATGCCGGCCTGCTGCGCGTCGTCGTGCCGGCGCTGCCGCGCATCAGCAACCACACCGATTTCGACCCGCTGCGCGCGCATCCGCAGGTCGAATTCACGTACTGGAAGAGCGGCCCCGTCCCGGATGCCGACCTCCTGATCCTGCCCGGTTCGAAGAGCGTGCAGCGCGATCTCGCATGGCTGCGCGACGCGGGCTGGGACACGCTGATCCGTCGCCATCTGCGCTACGGCGGCAAGGTGATCGGCATCTGCGGCGGGATGCAGATGCTCGGCCGCACGCTCGACGATCCGCTCGGCCTCGAAGGGGCGCCCGGCAGCGTGCCGGGGCTCGGGCTGCTCGATTTCGACACGACCCTGCAGCGCGACAAGACGCTGAAGAACGTGACCGGGCATCTCGCGCTGCCGGGCGGGGCGGCCGTGCGCGGCTACGAGATCCACATGGGCGATACGCACGGGCCCGCGCTCGCGTCGCCCGCGCTGACGCTGGCAGCCGACGCCGCACCCGACGCCCCCGACGCCTCCGACGCCACACGCCCGGACGGCGCGGTGTCCGCCGATGGCCAGATCCTCGCGACCTACGTGCACGGGCTGTTCGACTCGCCCGACGCATGCGCGGCGCTGCTCGCGTGGGCCGGGCTCGACGGCGCGGCGCGCATCGACTATCCGGCGTTGCGCGAGGCATCGCTCGAGCGGCTGGCCGACTCGTTCGCCGACCATCTGGATCTCGACGCGCTGTACGCCGAGTTTCGTTGACGCGGGCCGGGCCGTGCTCGCTTTTTCCGCCGGATCGCATACAACACAGGAGGGCGGATGTCCGCCTGGAGGAGTGCGACGATGAAGGCTCGATGGTGGTGGAGCGTGCTGCTCGCGGCGCTGCTGGGCGTGTCGGCGGTTGCGCACGCGTGCGATTCGTACGCACCGGGCGGCGGCCAGTCCGGTTCCGGCGACGCCACACAAGGCAAGAGCGGTTACTGAAGCAGGTCGCGGGGCATGATCGGTCATGCCCCTTTTTATGCCCCGATTGATTCCATTCGGGAATCAGTTAAAGCGAATTTGCGAGTTTATCGGTCGAATCGATTCGAATAGAGTGCGATCCATTCACACCACTCACGAAGGAATTCGCCATGAACCCCAATCGCCTCAACGATTTCGCCGCGACCCTGCTGCGCGTCGCGCTCGGCGTGCTGTACCTCGCGCACGTCGCGCAGAAGGTGTTCGTCTTCACGCTGCCCGGCACCGCGCAGTTCTTCGCGTCGATCGGCCTGCCGGGCTGGCTCGCGTACCTGACGACGTTCGTCGAACTGGCGGGCGGCCTGGCGCTGCTCGCGGGCTTCCGCGTGCGCGTCGCCGCGCTGGTGCTGCTGCCGTTCATGCTCGGCGCGACCGCCGCGCATCTGCCGAACGGCTGGAGCTTCGCGTCGCCGAACGGCGGCTGGGAATACCCGGCGTTCTGGGCGGTCACGCTCGCCGTGCAGGCGCTGCTGGGCGGCGGCGCGTTCGCGCTCGGCGCACGGGAAGCCGCGGTTCAGCGTGCGTAATGGGGTAAGTGGGTAAGTCGGCGGGGTAAGTCGGCGTACACGGTGCGGCGCAACCCGTTCCGGTGACACCCCGTTTGCCGATATCATCGCTCCCTGTATCCGCAATCGAGCGGCGCCTGCCTCGCGGCAGGGGCCGCGCGGCTTTTTCGGGGGAATTCATGACGGTGATCGTGGTGGCGAATCCGAAGGGCGGCGTGGGGAAGAGCACGCTGTCCACCAATCTTGCCGGCTATTTCGCGGCGCAGGGCGCGTGGGTCGCGCTTGCCGACCTGGACCGGCAGCAGTCCGCGCATGCGTGGCTCGAGCTGCGGCCGGCCGGACTGCCGGCAATCGAGGCATGGGAACTCGATCCGGACGCGCCGACGAAGCCGCCGCGCGGCCTCGAATATGCGGTGATCGATACGCCGGCCGGGCTGCACGGCAACCGGCTCAACGTCGCGCTGCAACTGGCCGACAAGGTGATCGTGCCGCTGCAGCCGTCGATGTTCGATATTCTGGCCACGCAGCAGTTTCTGGAGCGCCTCGCCGGCGAGAAGGCCGTGCGCAAGGGCAGCGTCGAGGTCGGGATCGTCGGGATGCGGGTCGATGCGCGCACGCGCTCGTCGGACCAGCTTCACCGGTTCGTCGAAGGGCTCGGCCTGCCGGTGCTCGGCTACGTGCGCGACACGCAGAACTACGTGCAGATCGCCGCGCACGGCCTCACGCTGTGGGACGTCGCGAAGAGCCGGGTCGAGAAGGATCTCGAGCAGTGGCGGCCGATCGTCGAATGGGCCGAACGCCGCGCGCCGAAGGCCGAGAAGACGGAGAGGGCCGCCAAGGCGTCCTGATCGCGCGGCCGCCGGGCCGGGACGCGATGAAATGAGAAAGGGCCGGATCCCGTGGCGCACGGCATCCGGCCCTTCGACCCTTCAACCGCAAGCGGCACAGCCGCTCCCGCGCGCCGCGGCACGCGGGCGGCCGGTCAGTCAGGTCAGGTCCAGTTCTGCGTCGGCACGTGATCGCGGTGGCCCTTGATCTTGTTGCCGTCGTCGATGAACACGAGCTTCGGCTTCCAGCCGGCCTGAATCTCGGCTTCGTCGACCATCGCGAATGCCGCGATGATCACGAGGTCGCCGAGCTGCGCGCGACGCGCGGCCGAGCCGTTCAGCGAGATCATCCCGCTGCCGCGCTCGCCCTTGATCGCGTACGTCGAGAAACGCTCGCCGTTGTTGATGTTCCAGATGTCGATCCGTTCGTTTTCGATGAGGCCGGCCGCTTCGAGCAGGTCTTCGTCGATCGCGCACGAGCCTTCGTAGTGCAGCTCGCAGTGCGTGACGGCCGCGCGGTGGATCTTCGATTTGAGCATGTGGCGCTGCATGGTGTCTCCGTGATGCGTCGTGAGAGGCGCGGGCGGGCGGCCCGTCAGATTTCCAGGTTGTCGATCAGGCGCGTTGCGCCGAGCTTCGCGGCCGCGAGCACGACGAGCGGCTCGCCGGCTTCGAGTTCGGCGGCGCTCGGTGCGATCAGGTTCGCGCGGCGGCGGATCGCGATGTAGTCGGGCGCCCAGCCGCGCTCGGCCAGGTGCGTGCGCGCGTGATGCTCGAGCTTGCCGAGGTCGCGTTCGCCGCCGAGCACGCTGTCGCGCACGCGCTGCAGCGTTTTCGCGAGTTCGGGCGCTTCCTTGCGCTCGTCGGTCGTCAGGTAGCGGTTGCGCGACGACAGCGCGAGGCCGTCCTCGTCGCGCACGGTTTCGGCCGCGATGATCTCGACCGGCAGCGCGAGCTGCTGGCACATCCGGCGCACGATCATCAGCTGCTGGTAATCCTTCTTGCCGAACACGGCGACGCGCGGCTGCACGCAGGACATCAGCTTCGTGACGACCGTGCACACGCCGGCGAAGAATCCGGGCCGGAATTCACCCTCGAGAATGCCGCCGAGGTCGTCCGGCGGCAGCACGCGGTATTCCTGCGGTTCCGGGTACATGTCGCGCTCGGTCGGCGCGAACAGCACGTAGACGTTTTCCTGCTGCAGCTTCTCGATATCGTCCTGGAGCGTGCGCGGGTACTTGTCGAAATCCTCGTTCGGGCCGAATTGCAGCCGGTTGACGAAGATGCTCGCCACGACCGGGTCGCCGTGCTGGCGCGCGAGGCGCATCAGCGACAGGTGCCCTTCGTGCAGGTTGCCCATCGTCGGCACGAACGCCGTGCGGTTCTGTCCACGCAACTGGTCGCGCAGTTCCTGGATCGAGCTGATGACTTTCATGATCGGGTAGCGGTTTCCTCGCGCATGCGCGCGTTGGCGCCGCAGCAGCGGCGTCGGGGTCGAAGCGGAGAACGCCGGCGCGCGGGCGGCGCATCGGGCGTCGGCGGATTGTAGAGGATTTGGCCGCCAAACGCATCGAAAAAAGTACGGTCGTTCACTTTTTAACCGGGCGTGCCGGCAACGGCCCGCGCAGTCGCGTCGGGCTGCGGCGAGGCGGCATGTATGCCGGAATGAATCGGGAGGGCGGGAAGGGCAGGCGCGGGCGCCAGGCCGGTTACGCGGGCAGGTACGCGAGACGCACGTAGATCGGCGCGAACGGCTCGGCCTGCGTGATCTCGAGGAGCGATTCGCGCGCGAGTTCGAGCATCGCGATGAAATTCACGACGACGACCGGCACGCCGCGCGACGTGTCGAACAGCTCGGCGAATTCCATGAAGCGCGCGTTCTGCAGCCGGCGCAGGATCAGGCTCATGTGCTCCCGCACCGACAGCTCCTCGCGGGAGATCTTGTGGTGCTGGACGAGCTTCGCGCGCTTGAGCACGTCGGCCCACGCGGCGCGCAGGTCGTCCGAATTCACGTCGGGGAAGCGCGGCGTGACGCTCTGCTCGATGTAGACCTCGGCGCGCAGGAAGTCGCGGCCGAGCTGCGGCAACTGGTCGAGCCGCTGCGCGGCGAGCTTCATCTGCTCGTATTCGAGCAGGCGGCGCACGAGTTCGGCGCGCGGATCCTCGGCTTCCTCGCCGGTGTCGGCCTTCTTGACCGGCAGCAGCATCCGCGACTTGATCTCGATCAGCATCGCGGCCATCAGCAGGTACTCGGCCGCGAGCTCCAGGTTCGACGTGCGGATCTGGTCGACGTAGCCCAGATATTGCGCGGTGACCTGCGCCATCGGGATGTCGAGCACGTTGAAGTTCTGCTTGCGGATCAGGTAGAGCAGCAGGTCGAGCGGGCCTTCGAAGGTCTCGAGGAACACCTCGAGCGCATCGGGCGGGATGTAGAGATCCTGCGGCAGCTTGAACAGCGGCTCGCCGTACAGGCGAGCGAATGCCGCGACACCGTCGACCGTGTCGGGCGTCGAATCGGCGCCCGCGGGCGCGGCGATCGCGTCGTCCTGGCGGGCGGCGCTGGCCTCGTCGGCGGCGCTCACGTCGTCAGAAGTTCTGGTAGTAGACGTACGACGTTTGCTTCACGCGCGATTCCTGCTGCTCGGCGCGCTCTTCGAGGTCGATCGGCTGCTTGTCCCACAGCAGGGAACGGCCCTTGCGCTGCTCTTCCTCGAGCGTCGGCTTCTGTTGCTTGAGCTGGTTCAGGAACTGCGTGACATCGGACTGGTACGGCATGGCTGGATTTTCCGTTTCGGGCGGCGCACGATGCGCCGGATTCACGATGGCGGGATTTTACCGCATCGCGGGAACGGCCGGCGGCAATCGCGCGTCGAATCCGCGGGCTGGCACGCAGCCGGCGGCCGCAAGCGCGCCGCCGGGCATGACGCCGCGGCCACGCGCGCTCGCGCGGCGGTTTACAAACATTAAGCTTTGGCGCCGGCACGCTGTGGTCAAATACAGGGTTTTCCACAAAACCGTGACAACCGAGGGCGAGGTCATATTTGGCGGGGCAGTCGAACCAGCAAGCACATCCGGCACATGACGCGGGCCCGCGCGTGGAACGCAATCGCGCCGGCGCCGCGGCCCGTGCCGCACGGGCGACCCTCGCGGGCTGCCTGGCCGCGTGCTTCGCGCTGCCGGCCCACGCGAAGTACGACGTCGACATCGACGCGCCGCGCTCGGTTCGCAAGCTGCTCAAGACGCACCTCGACATCGCGCGCTTCGCGAAGCGCGACGACATCAGCGACGACCAGTTCGACTTCCTCGTGACGGCCACCCCGCAGCAGGTGCGCGACCTGACCGCGACGGCCGGGTATTTCTCGCCGGTCGTGCGCACCGACGTGCGCACGCGCGACGGCAAGCGCGACGTGCGCATCGCGGTCGATCCGGGCAAGCAGACCGTTGTGTCGAGCGTCGACCTGACCTTCAAGGGGCCCGTCGACACCGAGGACCCGAAGCAGGAAGCCGCGACCCGTTTCGCGTTTTCGCTGAAGCCGGGCGATCCGTTCACGCAGTCCGACTGGGACGGCGCGAAGGGCGCGGCGCTCAGGCAACTGCAGTCGCGTCGTTATCTCGGCGCGAAGATCGCGTCGTCGGAGGCGCGCATCGACCCGCGCACGCAGCGCGCGACGCTCGCGGTCACGTTCGACAGCGGTCCGACGTTCACGATCGGCAAGGTCGACGTCGACGGTGTGCGGCGCTATCCGGAGAAGATCGTCACGAACGTCAATCCGCTGTCGGAAGGCGAGATCTACGACGTGCAGCGGATCACCGAATTGCAGCGGCAGTTGCAGAACACGCCGTACTACGCGAGCGTCGCGATCGACGTCGGCGACGATACGGCGAAGCCCGAGCGCACGCCCGTGCACGTGAAGGTCAGCGAGTTCCCGTACAACAACATCCGCGGCGGCGTCGGCTTCGCGACCGACACCGGGCCGCATGTGCAGGGCTCCTACACGTATCTCGACACGTTCGGCGCCGCGTGGCCGCTGACCGTGTCGGGCCGGCTCGACCAGATCCAGCAATACGGGCAGGTCCAGCTGTCGATGCCGCCGGGCGAGAAGGGTTGGACCAACAGCGTGCTCGCGTCGTACACGAACACCAACGTGTCGGATACGCGCATCTACAGCGCGCGGGTCGGCGTGCAGCGCACGCGCACGGGCCAGTTCATCGACTATTCGTATTCGCTGATGTACTACCAGGACCGGCTCGACCAGAACGGCGCGGGGCCGACCACGAGCCGCGCGCTCGTGCCGCAATGGGCATGGACGCGCCGCAACGTCGACGATCCGCTGTTCCCGCGTTCGGGCAACCTGATCCACGCGGAGGCCGGCTTCGCGGTCAAGGGCGTACTGACCGACCAGACCTTCATCCGTGGCTACGCGCGCGGTCAGCAGTACCTGCCGGTCGGCAAGCGCGACCTGTTCGTGTTCCGCGCGGAGCTCGGCGGCGTATTCACGAGCGGCAGCTCGACCGGCGTGCCGGCGTCGCTGCTGTTCCGCGCGGGCGGCTCGAATTCGGTGCGCGGCTACGGTTACCAGAGCATCGGCAACAGCGTCGACGGTTCCGTCCTGCCGACCAAGTACCTGATGACGGGCACCGCCGAATACCAGCACTGGTTCAACCGCGACTGGGGCGCCGCGACGTTCTTCGACATCGGCACGGCCACCGATGCGTGGGGCGAACGCGTGTTTTACCCGGGCGTCGGCGTCGGCGCGCGCTGGCGCAGCCCCGTCGGCCCGATCAACGTCGACGTCGCGTACGGGTTGCGCAACCATAGCGTGCGCCCGTACCTGACGCTCGGCATCGCTTTCTGAACGTACCGCTTCATCGACGAACCGCATGACGAAGGACCCGAACGATACGAACGACACGCCGCC
>NZ_LDVA01000221.1:0-11287 GCF_050768715.1 Burkholderia sp. ZZQ-2
GTGGACTTTTGCACGTCCTCACCCGCCTTATGTCCTCGCCCACCCTGTACGAATTCTTCGCCCCCTGCCCGCGCGGCCTCGAAGCGGCGCTCGCCGCCGAGCTGGCCGAAATCGCCGGCCGCCACCTGAACGGCGCGCCGTTCACCGCGGGCGCGCAGGTGCCGGGCGGCGTCCACTTCAGCGGCGGCTGGGCCGCCGGCATGGCCGCGAACCTCCATTCGCGGATCGCGAGCCGGGTCCTGCTGAAGATCGCGCACCGCGCCTACCGCAACGAGCAGGACGTCTACGCGCTCGCGCTCGAGCAGCCGTGGGAGCGCTGGTTCGCGGCGACGCAGACGCTGCGCGTCGACATCACCGCGATCAAGTCGCCGCTGAAGAGCCTCGAATTCGCGACGTTGCGCGTGAAGGACGCGATCTGCGATCGGATGCGCGAGAAGACCGGCGCGCGCCCGAGCATCGATACCGGTGCGCCCGACGTGCGCGTGTTCGCGTTCCTGACGGCCAACGAGTGCACGCTGTACCTCGACACGTCGGGCGAGCCGCTGTTCAAGCGCGGCTGGCGCCTCGACAAGGGCGCGGCGCCGCTGCGCGAGAACCTCGCGGCCGGCATCCTGCGCCTGACGGGCTGGACGCCCGGCACGGCGCTGTACGACCCGATGTGCGGCAGCGGCACGTTCCTCGCGGAAGCCGCGCAGATCGCGCTCGGCGTGGCACCCGGCGTCGAGCGCCGGTTCGGCTTCGAGAAACTCAAGCAATACGACATCACCGCATGGCAGGGGCTGAAGGTCCCGGCGCTGGACGCGAAGCGTGCGGCGCGCGGCAAACGCGGCGAAGCGCTCGGCGTGTACGGCAGCGACATCTCCGGCGACATGCTCGAGAAGGCACGTGCGAACCTCGAGCGCGCGGGCGTGCCGTCGGTGTGGCTCAAGCAGGTCGACGCGCGCGGGATGACGCCGCCGTGCGACGGCCCGGGCATCATCCTCGCGAACCCGCCGTACGGCGAGCGGATCGAGGTGCGCGGCCGCAGCGCGCGCGGCGAGGTGCGCGAGACGGGCCGCAACCGCGGCAACGACGACGCGTTCCGCCGCACCCATACCGACGCACCGGACAGCGAGTTCTTCAACGCGCTCGGCGATGCGCTGAAGCAGCGCTTCACGGGCTGGCAGGCGTTCCTGCTGACGTCCGACCGTTCGCTGCCGGGCCAGCTGCGGCTGCGCGAATCGGCCAAGACGCCGCTGTTCAACGGCGCGCTCGAATGCCGGCTGTTCCGCTTCGACCTGATCGCCGGCAGCGTGAAGGCGCGCCCGGCCACGCCGGAAGGCGACGCGTAATCCGCATCATGGTCGCGACGGGGCCGCCGATACGGCCCCTGCGCGACAACCGGAACGACGCCGTTACCGCATCCGCGGCAACGGCGTCGTTCCGTTTCAATGCTTCGACTTCTCCCGGCGCCCCGTCGTGAACGGCAGCGCCTGCCCCGTCTCGAGCAGCGTCTTGCGGCTCGACGGCACGACCGGCCACCCGCCGCGAATCCCGCGATCCATCTCCCATCTCCGAGCCCGGCACCAGCCCGTCGTGCGTGACGGTCGGCTTCACGACGCAGGTCACGCGCGATTCCCCACTCTCCCCCGATGAGCATGCGCCACGTGACGACCAGCCGGCGCTGACGGATCGTTCCCGACCTCTACTGACAATACGGTGTCAGCAGACCGCGATCACACTGCAATCCCGGCGCAATGCAAGGCTGGTTTCCGCACCGAACCCGAACAACAACGCAACAAGGAACTCGTCATGACGTCCGCAACTGCAACTGCAACTGCCACCGCCACTGCCACCCCCGAGCGCGCGATCGCATGGTTCGACATTCCGTCCCTCGATTTCGACCGGGCGATCCGCTTCTACGAAACCGTGCTGCAAACGACGCTGCAGCGCGAAATCATCGGCGGCGTGCCGATGGCCACGTTCGACCGCGACGCATCGAGCACGGGCGGCAGCATCGTGTTCGATCCGCAGCAGATCAAGCCGAGCGCGAACGGCGTGCTCGTCTACCTGAACGCCGGCGAATCGGTCGTCGCGGCGCTCGAACGCGCGAAGCGCGCGGGCGGCGTCGTGCAGGGCTCCGTCGTCGAGCTGCCGAACAACTACGGCTACGTCGGCTACCTGATCGACACCGAAGGCAACCGCGTCGGCCTGCACGCGCCGAAATGCCACTGAGCGCAGCGGCCATCGGGCGCGCGCGGCGCTATCATCGCGAAGTCCCCATTGCCGTTGGAGCCGAGGTGCCGTCATGACGCGCCGTGCCGACCGCCTGTTCCAGATCGCCGAGTTGCTGCGCGGGCGTCGTCTCACGACCGCGCAGCAGCTGGCCGACTGGCTGTCGGTGTCGCCGCGCACGGTCTATCGCGACGTGCGCGACCTGCAACTGTCAGGGGTACCGATCGAAGGTGAAGCCGGCATCGGCTACCGGCTGAACCGCAACGCGAGCCTGCCGCCGCTCACGTTCACGGCCGAGGAGCTCGCGGCGCTCGCCGCCGGCGCACGCATGCTCGAAACCTGGGGCGGTGCGCGCTTCGCGAGCGGCGCACGCTCGGCGCTCGCGAAGATCGCGTCGGCGATGCCGGCCGACAAGCGCACGGCGCTCGACCGCCTGCCCGTGTTCGCGCCGTCGTTCCACATCGACGAGACGTTTTGCGCGAAGGTCGATGCGATCCACCAGGCCATCGATACGCGCCACGTCGTCAGCTTCGACTACCGCGACCGGCTCGGCGCGCATTCGCAACGCCGCGTGTGGCCGCTCGGGCTCGTCTACTGGGGCGGGCGCTGGACGATCGGCGCGTGGTGCGAGCTGCGCGGCGATTTCCGCACCTTCGACATCGCGCGGATGGGCGACATCGTCGTGCACGAGCAGTTTCCGGACATGGAAGGACGGCGGATCGCCGATTACATGCGGATCGCGGAAGCGCCGATGCGCTGATGCGGCACGGCGGCGGGCGCACCGCCGCCGTCCCTGTTTCGGGCCGCCCGCCGTGCGGCGCCCGGCCCGCCTTTCCCTACGCGCCGAACACCACCGTGCGCTTCGGCCGCTCGTCGACGTGCAGCGAGAACACGTCGGGCCGCGCGTAATGCCCGACCACGTCGAAGTCGTAACGCGCCCGCACGAGTTCGTCGGTATCGATACGCGCGGTCACGAGCCCGGCCGTGCCGATCAGCGGCTCCGTCAGCAGGTCGCCGAGCGGCCCGACGATCACGCTGCCGCCGCGGATCAGCGGCCGCTCCGGATCCCAGCCCGGCACGTCGATCCCGAGCGCGCGCGGCGACGGCTGCACCTGGCACGCGCTGACGACGAAGCAGCGCCCCTCGTGCGCGATATGCCGCATCGAGCTCTGCCACACGTCGCGCTCGTCGACGGTCGGCGCGCACCAGATCTGCACGCCTTTCGCGTACATCGCGCAGCGCAGCAGCGGCATGTGGTTCTCCCAGCAGACCGCGGCGCCCGCGCGGCCCGCGGCCGTGTCGACGACGGGCAGCGTCGAGCCGTCGCCCTGCCCCCAGATCAGCCGCTCGGTGCCGGTCGGCATCAGCTTGCGGTGCTTCGCGACGAGCCCGTCGCGCGGATCGAAGAACAGCGCCGTGCAATACAGCGTGCTGCCGCCGCGCTCGATCACGCCGACCACGAGGCTCGCGCCCGTGCGCTGCGACAGCGCGGCCAGTTCGTCGGTTTCCGGCCCCGGCACGTCGATCGCCTGCGCGGCGTAGCGCGCATACGCGTCGCGGCCCTCGGGCAACCGGTAGCCGAGCCGCGTGCCGAAGATCTCGCCTTTCGGATAGCCGCCGAGCACGGCCTCGGGCAGCACGACGAGCGACGCGCCGCTGTCGCGGATCGCGGTTTCGTAGCCGAGGATCGTGTCGAGCGTGGCGCGCGTGCCGTCGGGCGATGCGCCGATCTGCAGCGCGGCGATGACTGAAGTGGACATGAAGGCGTCTCCGGTGAATGGGGTAACGCCATCTTTATCGATATGATGTCATCGATCAAATCGATAGAACGATAAGTGTCATGAATACGGATGATATCGCCAGTCTCGACCTGAACCTGCTGAAAGTGTTCGAGGCGCTGTACGAGGAAGGCGGCGCGAGCCGGGCGGCGCTGCGGCTCGGCCTCACGCAGTCGGCGGTGAGCGCGGCGCTCGCGCGGCTGCGCGTGATCTATGCCGATCCGCTGTTCGTGCGCACCGGCCGCGGGCTCGCGCCGACGCCGCGCGCGGACGAACTGAAACCGATCCTGTCCGACGCGCTCGACCGTTGCCGCGAAAGCCTCGCGATCGCGGCCGACGGCGGCGACCGCATCGGCCGCACGATCTCGATCGGGCTGTCGGACGACTTCGAGATCGCGCTCGGCCGCGCGCTGATCGACGCCGTTGCACGGGAAGCCGCCGGCATCCGGCTGATCTTCCGGCAGACGCACAGCGGCATCGCCGGCGACGCGCTGCTGCGCCACGGCGTCGACCTCGCGATCGCATCGGGCGGCTTCTCGGCGAACGGGCTCAGCCGGCGCGCGGTCGCGACGGGCGGCTACGCGTGCCTGATCGACCCGGCCGCCCGCCCACGGCCGCCGCGCACGCTCACGCTCGCCGATTTCCTGCAGCGCGACCACCTGCTCGTGTCGTCGGGCGGCGTGATCGGGATCGTCGACGAGGCGCTGGCCACGCTCGGCCACAAGCGGCGCGTCGCGGCGTCGACCACGCATTTCGCCGCGTTGCCGTACCTGCTCGCCGGCTCCGACGCAGTGGCGACGATTCCCTCGCACGCGGCGCGCGCGATCGCGCGATCCACGCCGTTGCGCGCGCTCGCCTGCCCGGTCGACTTGCCGCACTACCCGGTCGAAATCGGCTGGCGCTCGAGCACGCAGCGCGACCCGGCGATCGTGCGCGTACGCGACACGATCGCCACGTGCATCGCGAACCTCGTCGCACCATGAAAACGGCCCGGCCGGCTTGCGCCGGTCGGGCCTGTCCTTCGAGGCTGCCCGTGAATCGGGGCAGGCCGCCTGCGTTGCCGGCGCATACGTCAGTCGACCGCCTTCACCATGTCCTCGATGACCTTCTTCGCATCGCCGAACACCATCATCGTCTTGTCCATGTAGAACAGGTCGTTGTCGAGGCCCGCGTAGCCGGCCGCCATCGAACGCTTGTTGACGATCACCGTGCGCGCCTTGTACGCCTCGATGATCGGCATCCCCGCGATCGGCGATGCCGGGTCGTTCTTCGCGGCCGGGTTCACCACGTCGTTCGCGCCGAGCACGAGCACGACGTCGACCTGGCCGAATTCGCCGTTGATGTCGTCCATCTCGAACACGATCTCGTACGGCACTTCCGCTTCCGCGAGCAGCACGTTCATGTGGCCCGGCATCCGCCCCGCGACCGGATGGATCGCGTACTTCACGTCGATGCCCTTCTCGACCAGCTTGTCGGTCAGTTCCTTCAGCGCGTGCTGCGCACGGGCGACGGCCAACCCGTAGCCCGGCACGATCACGACCGTTTCCGCGTTGCCGAGCATGAACGCCGCATCGTCGGCCGAACCCGATTTCACCGGCCGCAACTCCTTCGCGCCCGCGGCACCGCCGGCCGCCGCCTCGCCGCCGAAGCCGCCGAGGATCACGTTGAAGAACGAGCGGTTCATCGCGCGGCACATGATGTACGACAGGATCGCGCCCGACGAGCCGACCAGCGACCCCGCGATGATCAGCATCGCGTTGTTCAGCGAGAAGCCGATGCCGGCCGCCGCCCAGCCGGAGTACGAGTTCAGCATCGACACGACCACCGGCATGTCCGCGCCGCCGATCGGGATGATGATCAGCACGCCGAGCGCGAACGCGATCGCCGTCATGATGATGAACGGCAGCCACGACTGCGTGATGAAGAACAGGATGCCGAAGCCGAGCATCCCGAGCGCGAGCATCAGGTTGAGCAGGTGCTGGCCCGCATACACGACCGGCGCGCCCTGGAACAGCCGGAACGTGTACTTGCCCGACAGCTTGCCGAACGCGATCACCGACCCGGAGAACGTGATCGCACCGACGAACGTGCCGATGAACAGCTCGACGCGATTGCCGTACGGAATGAAGTCCGGCGCGACGGCGTCCTGCGGCACGAGCCCGAACGCTTCCGGCTCCGACACCACTGCGTACGCGATGCACACGGCCGCGAGACCGATCAGCGAGTGCATCGCCGCGACGAGCTCCGGCATCTTCGTCATCTCGACGCGCGCGGCGACGAACGCCCCCACGCCGCCGCCGACGATCAGCGCGCCGAGCACCAGCGCGAGGCCGAGCGGCAGGTTCGCGCCGAGCCAGGCCGCCTGCCTGGCGATCAGCGCGATCGTCGTGAGGATCGCGACGGCCATCCCGGCCATCCCGAACAGGTTGCCGCGCCGCGCGCTCGTCGGGTTCGACAGGCCTTTCAGCGCCTGGATGAAACACACCGATGCGACGAGGTACAGCAGCGTGACGACGTTCATGCTCATCGCGCGCCCTCCTTGCCGCGCCCGGGCTGCCGGGGCGCCTTCTTGCGGAACATCTCGAGCATGCGCCTCGTCACGAGGAAGCCGCCGAACACGTTGACCGCCGCGAGCGCGACCGCGAGCGTGCCGAACACCTTGCCGGTCGCGCCGACGGTGAGCGCGGCCGCGAGCATCGCGCCGACGATCACGATCGCCGAGATCGCGTTGGTCACGGCCATCAGCGGCGTATGCAGCGCCGGCGTGACGTTCCACACCACGTGGTAGCCGACGTACACCGCCAGCACGAAGATGATCACGTCGATCACCGTGTGATTGACGACTTCCATGGTCTCCTCCGTTATCGGCGCGTGACTTCGCCGTCGCGGCACAGGAGCGTCGCGGCGACGATGTCGTCGGTCAGGTCGATGTTCAGCGTGCCCTCCTTCGTGACGATCAGCTTCATGAAGTCGAGCAGGTTGCGCGCATACAGCGCCGATGCGTCCGAGGCGACCATCGACGCGAGATTCGTGTAGCCGGCGATCGTCACGCCGTGGTGCGCGATCACCTGGTCGGCGACCGTCAGCGGGCAGTTGCCGCTCTTGCGGCCGTCGAATTCCGGGCCGCGGCCGGCCGCGAGATCGACGAGCACCGAGCCCGGCTTCATCGACTGCACGGTTTCGACCGAGATCAAGGTCGGCGCCGGGCGCCCGGGAATCAGCGCGGTGGTGATCACGATGTCGGCCTGCTTCGCGCGCTCGTGCACGAGCGCGGCCTGGCGGCCGAGCCACGACGGCGGCATCGGGCGCGCGTAGCCGCCCACGCCCTGCGCAGCATCGCGCTCCTCGTCGGTTTCGAACGGGACGTCGAGGAATTTCGCGCCGAGCGACTCGATCTGCTCCTTCACGGCCGGCCGCACGTCGGACGCCTCGATCACCGCGCCGAGGCGCTTCGCGGTCGCGATCGCCTGCAGGCCCGCGACGCCCGCGCCGAGGATCAGCACGCGCGCGGCCTTCACCGTGCCCGCGGCCGTCATCAGCATCGGAAAGAAGCGCGGATACAGCGCCGCGGCAACCAGCACGGCCTTGTAGCCCGCGATGTTCGCCTGCGACGACAGCACGTCGAGCCCCTGCGCGCGCGTCGTGCGCGGCGCGGCTTCGAGCGCGAAGCCCGTCACGCCGGCCGCGGCGAGCTTCGCCGCCTGCTCGCCGTTGAACGGATCGAGCATGCCGACCAGCACGGCGCCGCGCTTGAGCAACGGCAGCTCGGCGTCGGTGGGGGCCTGGACCTTCAGCACGATGTCGACGTCGAACGCGGCCGACTGGCCGGTCAGTTCGGCGCCGGCGGCCGCATAGGCTGCGTCGGGATAACTGGCCGCGAGGCCGGCCCCTCTTGCGATACTGACCCGATGCCCGGCCGCCGCGTATTTCTTCACGGTTTCCGGCGTCGCGGCCACCCGCGCCTCGTTCGCCCGCGTTTCGGCAGGCACGCCAATATGCATCGTCAGTCCCTCCAGTCATCGCCGGCAGGTCGTTTCCGGCGATTTCCACCGCGCAACGAGCCGGGCAGCCGGACTACCGGCTCGCGAACGACGGCACTCACGTTTCACTTTAGGCGAAAGCGACGGCCGCACCCGCCTTTGCGCGCGATCGCGCGAGATCGACGCGTCAGCCTGGCCGGCGTGACCGCGCACCGGCGCGACGGACGATTACGAGGGTCGGATTCGTCTGACCGAACGCCGGGCAGCGTTCGGGCGCAACCGGTAAAATGCCGAACCATGAAACCCGAAATCTGGACCCCGCATGTGACGGTCGCGGCGCTCGTCGAGCATGCCGGCCGCTTTCTCTTGATCGAGGAAGAAACCTCGTCGGGCCTGCGCATCAACCAGCCGGCAGGCCATCTCGAAGCCGGCGAAACGCTGGCCGACGCCGTGATCCGAGAGACGCTCGAGGAAACCGCGCACCCGTTCACGCCCGACGCGCTCGTCGGCGTCTATCTGGCGCACTACGACCGTCCCGGCACCGCCGGCGCGACCTACCTGCGCTTCACGTTCTGCGGCACGGCCGGCGAGCCGGTCGCGGGCCACGCGCTCGACGACGGCATCGTCCGCACGCTGTGGATGACCGCCGACGAACTGCGCGCGTGCAGCGAGCGCCATCGCTCGCCCGCGGTGATGCGCTGCGTCGACGATTACCTCGCCGGGCGGCGCATTCCGCTCGATTTCGTGCATACGCATTCGGTCGCGCCGCGCCCCGAAGCATTCGAACGTCAGGCGGTCAACAAATGAGCAAGCGCCGTGTAGTGGTGGGCATGTCGGGCGGCGTCGATTCGTCGGTGACCGCGTGGCTGCTGAAGGAACAGGGTTACGACGTGGTCGGCCTGTTCATGAAGAACTGGGAAGACGACGACGACGGCGAATACTGCTCGACGCGCCAGGACTGGATCGACGTCGTGTCGGTGGCCGACCTGATCGGCATCGACGTGGAAGCCGTCAACTTCGCGGCGGAATACAAGGATCGCGTGTTCGCCGAGTTCCTGCGCGAATACTCGGCCGGCCGCACGCCGAACCCCGACGTGCTGTGCAACGCCGAAATCAAGTTCAAGGCGTTCCTCGATCACGCGATGTCGCTCGACGCGGAAATGATCGCGACGGGCCACTATGCGCGCGTGCGCGAGCGCGACGGGCGTTTCGAGCTGCTGAAGGCCTTCGACCATACGAAAGACCAGTCGTACTTCCTGCACCGGCTGAACCAGGCGCAACTGTCGAAGACGATGTTCCCGCTCGGCGAGATCCCGAAGACGAAGGTGCGCGAGATCGCCGCGCAGATCGGGCTGCCGAACGCGAAGAAGAAGGATTCGACCGGCATCTGCTTCATCGGCGAACGGCCGTTCCGCGATTTCCTGAACCGCTATCTGCCGACCAAACCCGGCCCGATGAAGACGCCGGACGGCAAGGTCGTCGGCGAGCACATCGGCCTCGCGTTCTACACGTTCGGCCAGCGCAAGGGCATCGGCCTGGGCGGCAGCAAGAGCGGCAGCGGCGAACCGTGGTTCGTCGCCGCGAAGGACATCGCGTCGAACACGCTGTACGTCGTGCAGGGCCACGATCATCCGTGGCTGCTGTCGCGCGAACTCGTTGCCGGCAACGTGAGCTGGGTCGCCGGCGAGCCGCCGGCCGAGGGCTTCGCGTGCGGCGCGAAGACGCGCTACCGGCAGGCCGACGCGGCATGCGCCTTCGGCGCCGCCGTGCCCGGCCCGGCAGGCGAAGCACGCTTCTCGCTCGCGTTCGACGACGCGCAGTGGGCCGTCACGCCCGGCCAGTCGGCCGTGCTGTACGACGGCGATATCTGTCTCGGCGGCGGCATCATCGAAAGCGCGGCAACCGGCGACCGGCAGGCGCTCGACGCGCCGGCACTCGCGGCCGCACGCTGACGCGCCGCCGGCGCCGGCCGAAAGCGGCCGCGCCCGCGGCCGCCCGCCTGTTCAGCGCATGTGCTGCACGGCCGCGTCGTAGCGCTCGCGCGCCGCGTCGAGCACCGGGAAATGGCGCTCGGCCCAGCGATCGAGCGCCACGAGCGTGTCCACCAGCGATTCCGCCACCGGCGTCAGCCGGTATTCGACATGCGATCGCCGCGCGGCGATCGCGATCCGTTCGATCAGCCCGTTGCGCTCCAGCTCGCGCAGCGTCTGCGTGAGCACCTTCTGCGAGATGCCGCCGATGCGCCGCAGCAGCTCGCCGTTGCGCAGCGGCCGCTCGGCCAGCGCCGGCAGGATCAGCAGCGTCCACTTGCCGGCGATCAGCGCGAGCGCGTCGCGCGCCGAACAGTCCGCCGCATAGACGTCGCCGGGAAAAGCCATGGTTACCTCCGGGTGCGTGATTGCGCGGCCCCGCTGCCGCCGGCCATCATCGTCGCATACTCACGGAGCCCGCCATGCATGCGCTGATCGTCGTCGCCCATCCCGAACCGCAGTCGTTCAACGCGGCCCTCTCCCATGCGGCGGCCGATACGTGGCGCGCCGCCGGCCATACCGCGACCGTCGCGGACCTGTACGCCGACGGGTTCGACCCGAGCGAGGCGCCGCGCCATTACGCCGATCGGCTCGACACGGCACGCTTCGACGTGCAACGCGAGCAGCGCCACCACTGGGAGCGCGGCACGCTCGCGCCGGAGGTCGGGTATCACGTCGGGCTGCTGCAACAGGCCGACGCGCTGATCCTGCAGTTCCCGCTGTGGTGGTTCGGCGCGCCGGCGATCCTGAAGGGCTGGATGGATCGCGTGTTCGTCTACGGCGGCCTCTACAGCAGCCGCCGGCGCCATGACAGCGGCGTGTTGCACGGGCGCCGCGCGCTGCTGAGCGTGACGACCGGATCGTCGGCCGCCGCCTGCGCGCCCGACGGCCGCGAGGGCGACACGCGCCTGCTGCTGTGGCCGCTCATGCATGCGCTGCGCTACGTCGGCTTCGACGTGCTCGAACCGCACCTGATCCACGAGGTCCGCAGCGATCCGGCCGGCGACGCCGCGCGGCACCGCGACGCGCGCCTCGCGCAAGCGCTCGCGGACTACCGCGCGCGACTGCGCGCCTGGCACACGTGGCCGCGGGTGCCGTTCAACCGCGACACGGACTTCGAAGCCGGCGTCAGGCTGAAGCCCGACGCACCCGCATACGGCCCGTTCATCCGTCACGCGCTCACCTGACGCGGCGGGCCGGCTCGGCAACGCGAGCTTCACGGGACCCGTAGTAGACTCTCGACCATCGTGGGCGCCGGCGGCGGCCAGGCACGGCTCGGGCACCC
>NZ_LDVA01000222.1:0-39887 GCF_050768715.1 Burkholderia sp. ZZQ-2
CTCGGCGTCGTGGCGGCGCCGGCGCCCGGCGGCGACGCGCTTGCGCTGCCCGCGCCGCTGTTCGACATGCCGTTGCCCGACGCGCTGGCGGCGGTCGAGCGCACCGTGATCCTGCGCGCGCTCGAGCGCGCGAACGGCAATCGCGCGGAGGCGGCACGGCAGCTCGGCATCGGCCGCCAGTCGCTCTATGCGCGCATGGCCCATCTGGGTATCGAGCGCGACGAGTAGCGGCGCCATGACGCCTGTCGGGATTCCCGACAACGGCGGGTAAGACGTGTCGGGAATCCCGACACGTTGTGCACGGTTCACGGTTCGATACGCCGCCCGGCGGGCACGTGCGTGCTGGCACGCATGTTGCAGATATCACGGCATCGCAACCCGTTGCCGGAGCCCGTCATGAAGTCGACCCCACGCGTCGCCGTTCGCCGCAGCTGTGTCGGACTGTGTGCCGCCGCGCTGATCGCCGCGGCGACAGCCTGCGCCGCGCAGATTCCACCCGCGCCGCGTGCGGACGAACCGCCCGGCGCGCCGCCGCGCGCCGGTTTCGAACCGGCTCCTCTTCCGCCTCCGCCGCTGTCGCCCGTCGCCTCCGACGCACTCGTGTCCGGCACGCTTTCGCGCCTGACGATCAACCCGGAAGGCGCGGTCGACGGTTTCGTGCTGACCGACGGGACGCTCGTCGGCGTGCCGCCGCATCTCGGCACGCAACTGATCGCGCTCGCGCGGCCGGGCGACCGGGTAACGGTGGCCGGTGAACGTCGCGCCGGCGACGACATCCACGCGCGCGTCGTGCGCAACGACCGCAGCGGCGCATCGCTGTCCGACCAGCCGCCGCCATCCGCCGCGCCGATGCCGCC
Source organism: Burkholderia sp. ZZQ-2 (assembly GCF_050768715.1). NCBI lineage: Bacteria > Pseudomonadati > Pseudomonadota > Betaproteobacteria > Burkholderiales > Burkholderiaceae > Burkholderia > Burkholderia sp. ZZQ-2. The sequence goes on from NZ_LDVA01000222.1 coordinate 858, forward strand.
CGCGCTGCGCGGCGTCAATCTGGCCCGGCTCAGCGTGTCGGGTGTCGTGCGGCGCGTCATGCACGCACCACGCGGCGAGCCGGACGGCGTGATGCTCGACAGCGGCGCAATCGTCAAGCTGACGGTGCCGGCCGCGCAGCAGTTCGGCGCGCTGCTCGTACCCGGCGCGCGCGTTGCCGCGGTCGGATACGGCACGCGCAATGCCTACGGCGAAGCGCTGCAGGCCACCGCATTCGGCTCGCCGGGCCGCGTCGTGAATCTTTACGACGACGTCGTGCGCTGATCGCGCGTCGTCTTCCTGCCATCCCACAAGGAGTCCTGCCATGCACTGGATCGATCCCGCCTGCCTGCCCGAAACGCGCGGCCGCGTCACACAGTTCCTGCTCAACCCGCACGGGGACATCGACGGCCTGATCCTGAACGGCGACCTGCAGGTTCACGTGCCGCCGCACCTGGGCCGCGAACTGGTTCGCCATGTCGAGGTGGGCGACCGCATCCGCGTGCGCGGCGTCAAGTCGCGCGGCGCCGCGATGATCGTGGCGGTGCAGCTGACCGGGCGCCACGGCTTCGACATCGTCGACAACGGGCCCGTGCCCGGTGCGCCGAAGCCGCCGCATGGCGGCCGCAAGCTGATGGAGATGAGCGGCGAAGTCGCGTTCGCGCTGCACGGCCCGAAAGGTGAGCTGAACGGCGCGTTGCTGACGAACGGTGTCGTGCTGCGGATGCCGCCGCATGCGGCCGCCGAGCTGAGCGACTATCTGCGCGCCGGTATCCACGTCATGGCGTGGGGGCAAGGCGTCGTCACGCGGTACGGCGCCGTGCTCGAAGTGAGCGAGATCGCCGAGCTCGTCGACGCGGACGACGAATGACTGCCCGTCGACGATGAGAGCGGCGCGCGCGCTCGAGGCGCTCAATTTCTTCCTGGCCGACGTGCAGGCCGGCATCGGCCCGTTCATCGGCGTGATCCTGCTGTCGCGCGGCTGGAGCGCCGACGCGATCGGCTCGGTCATGACGCTGGCCGGGCTCGCCGCGATGGCCGCGACGCCGCCGGCCGGCGCGCTCGTCGATGCGCTGCGCGCGAAGCGCGCGCTGATCGTCGCGGCCACCGCCGTGACGGCGCTGGCCTCGCTGGCGCTGATGTTCGCCGACGGTTATCCGGCGGTGGCGGCATCGCAGATCCTGGCCGCCGTCGGCGGCGCGGCGCTGGCGCCGGCCGTCGCGGGCGTGACGCTCGGCATCGCGCGCCGGCAGGGTTTCGACCGGCAGTTCGGCCGCAACCAGATGGCGAACCATGCGGGCAACGTGGTCGGCGCGGCGCTCGCCGGATGGCTCGGCTGGCATGCGGGATTCGATGCGGTGTTCGCGCTCGTCGCCGCGTTCACGCTCCTCGCGATCGCGAGTACGTTGGCGATTCCCGCACGGGCCATCGACCACGCGTGCGCACGCGGCCTCGACATGGACCATGCCGAGCCGCGAACGCATGCCGTGCGCGATGATCCGCCCATGGGCGCGTCGGCGCCGCACGCCGGCGGCTGGCGCACGCTCGCCTCGAACCGGCCGCTGGTCCTGCTCGGCGCGTCGCTCGCGCTGTTTCATCTCGGCAACGCGGCGATGCTGCCGCTCTACGGAATGGGCGTGGTCGCCACGCATCGCAGCAACGCGAGCATGTTCACCGCGCAAACCATCGTCATCGCGCAACTCGTGATGATCGCGGCCGCGTGGGTCGCGCCCCGGCTGATTCGCGCGCATGGTTATTGGCGCGTGCTGCTGCTTTCCTACCTGGTATTGCCGGTGCGGGGCGTGCTTGCCGCCACGCTGATGAGCGAGGCGGGCGTCTGGCCGGTGCAGGTGCTCGACGGGATCGGTGCCGGCCTGCAAAGCGTCGTCGTGCCGGCGCTCGTCGTGCGCCTGCTGCACGGCTCCGGCCGCGTGAACGCCGGGCAGGGCGCCGTCGCGACCGCGCAGGGGATCGGCGCGGCGCTCAGTCCCGTGCTGGGCGGCGTGCTCGCGCAGCACTTCGGTTATCCGGTCGCATTCGTCGTGCTGGGCGCCGTGTCGACGGGCGCGCTCGCGCTCTGGCTCGGCCATGCGCGAGCGCTGAGCAGCGTGTGCGGCAAGCCGGCCGACCTGCCGGCCGCGTCGTCCTGAACGTGCCTTCCCTCTCCCTGCGATTCCCGACCTGCCCATGAATTCCGTTTCACTTGCATGGCTGATTTCCGCGCTCGCCACGGCGGGCGTCATCGCCCGCCCGTTCGGCTGGCCCGAGGCGACCTGGGCCGTGAGCGGCGCGTTGCTGCTGGTCGTGTGCGGCCTGTTGCCCGTGCATCCGGCGCTCGACGCCGTCGCGAAGGGCGGCGACGTGTACCTGTTCCTGACCGGCATGATGCTGCTGTCCGAGGTCGCGCGGCGCGAAGGGCTGTTCGACTGGGTCGCGACGCGCGTCGTCAATCTCGCGCAGGGTTCGCCCCGGCGCCTGTTCGCGCTCGTCTACCTGGTGGGCACCGTGACGACGATCTTCCTGTCGAACGATGCGACCGCCGTCGTGCTGACGCCCGCGGTCATCGCGGCCGCGCGCCGGGCGAAGGCCGATCCGCTGCCGCTGCTGTACATCTGCGCGTTCGTCGCGAACGCGGCGAGTTTCGTGCTGCCGATCTCGAACCCCGCGAATCTCGTGCTGTACGGCGCGCGCATGCCGTCGCTCGGCGTATGGCTGGCCCACTTCGCGATCCCGTCCGTCGCATCGATCGCATGCACGTTCCTGATGCTTCGGATGACCCAGCGGCACGCGCTCGGCGGCCGTTGCGAATCCGGTTTGCCGACGCGGCCGCTCACCGGCGGCGGGCGTATCGCGCTGGCCGGCATCGCGATCACGGCCGCCGCGCTGATGACGGTGTCGGCGCTCGATCTTCCGCTCGGGTTGCCGACCGCGGCGGCGGGTATCGTCACCGTCGCATGCGTGCTGGTCAAGGATCGCACCGCATGCATGCCGATCGTTCGCGCGATTTCATGGAGCGTGTTGCCGCTCGTCGCGGGGCTGTTCGTACTCGTCGAGGCGCTCGACCGGAGCGGTGCGGTGCGTGCGCTCGCCGGGCTGCTGCGCGCGCTGACGGCAAGCGGCGAGCAGCCCGCCGCGGCCGCGGCGGGCGTTGCGATCGCACTGGCGTCGAACCTGGTCAACAACCTGCCTGCCGGGCTCATCGCGAGTTCGACGGTCGACGCCGCACGCAGCCCGCAAACGGTGATCGACGCGATCCTGATCGGCGTCGACCTGGGGCCGAACCTGTCCGTCACCGGATCGCTCGCGACGATTCTGTGGCTGGCGGCCATCCGGCGCGAAGGGTTGCGGGTCGGTTTCGGCGCGTTCCTCGCGGTCGGCGCGTGCGTGATGTTGCCGGCCTTGCTGCTCGCGCTGGCGGCGCGGCTCGCGCTCGGCGCGTGAAGCGCATGAGTCGCAGCGCCGGCCGGCCAACCCCGGCTAGAACGTATAGGCGAGCGACGCGAACAGGCTGCGCGGCGCGCCCGGCGTGACCCACAAGCTGTTGTAGGAGCTGACGTAGGTGGTGCGGTTGAACAGGTTGTTCAGCACGACCGACGCACGCAGGTGCTTGTTGACCTGCACATAGCCGTTCAGCTGCACGGTCGCATAGGCCGGCAGCTCGAACCCATCCTGCGTGTTCGCGGTATTGCCGGCCCGGCGCCCGACGTAGATCAGGCCGGCGCCGGCACCGGCCTTTTCCGCGAACGGTACCGCGGTTTCGTACAGGAGCAGCGCGCTGCCGCTCAGGCGCGGAATGTCGACGAGGCGTGCGCCGGGTGTCAGCACCGCGTCGTGCGTGACTTCGGCGTCGACATACGCAAGGTTGACGAGGCCGCGCACGCCGTGGCCGAGGTCGCCGTTCCATTCGAATTCGACGCCGCGGCTGCGCACCTCGCCGGCCGCGCGCGAGAAGCCGGCGTTCGCCGGATCGGCGGTCAGCACGTTGCGCTTGTTGACGTAGAACGCCGCGACGGTCGCGAGCCAGCGCGCGCCGGCCCATTTCGCGCCGGCTTCGTAGCCGTGCCCCTTCTCCGGATCGAACGCGCGGCCGTCGACGTCGGCGCCGTTGTTCGGCCGGAACGAATACGCGGTGTTCGCATAGAGCGACAGGGCGGGGCTCATCTCGTACACGATGCCGATGCGCGGGCTCAACGCGGTCTGCACCTGGCTGCTCGTCGTGCCTTTCAGGCGGTTCTCGACCGACTGGTGGAAGCGATCCCAGCGCAGCCCGGCGAGGATTTTCCAGTGCGGGCCGAACGCGAGCGTGTCCTGCGCGTAGAGCCCCTGGCCGTCGTCGCGCTCGAGCAGGTTGGTCGCGGTGCGCGGCGTGGGCGCCGGCTGGCCGTAGACGGGATCGAAGATGTCGATCGCATACGGCGCGGCGGCCGTGGGCGTCGAGCGCGCGACGAACTGGTCGTAGTTGAAGCGGTACGCATCGACGCCCAGCACGAGCGTGTGGCCGATGCCGCCGGTGCGGAACTTGCCGGCCGTTTCGATGCGGCCCTGCAGGTCGTTCGAATGAAACGCGACTTGCCGGTAGCGGCGCCACAGCGTGCGGCCGTCCGGCTGCAGCGCGAATGCCTCGGACGAGCGGCCGGACAGGTCGGTGGTGCGCTGCGCGAACCCGGCGTTGACCGACCAGTTCGCATCGACGCGATGCTCGAGCGTGAACTGATGGCCCGCGTTGCGCACGTCGTAGTCGCCGTCGCGCGGCTCGCCGAGGAAGCGCGATGCGGGAATCGCACCGAGTTGCCCGCCCACCGCGACCACGCCGCGATCGAGCGGCGCGCGCTGGCGCGCACTCTCGAATTCGTAATGAAGCGTCGTGTCCGCACCGATGTCCCACGTGAACGACGGCGCGAACAGGTAGCGTTTGCTCGACACGGTATCGCGGAAGCTGCCGTTGTTCTCGTTCATCGCGACGAAGCGGTACGCGAGCGACTTCGTCACGGGGCCGGTCGAATCGAGCGTCTCGCGCAATGCGCCGTAGCTGCCGGCCGACACGCCGACGGTGTTCGCGCGCGCGAACTGCGGCTGCTTCGTCGTGTAGCTGATGAGCCCGCCCGGATCGCCACGCCCGTACAGCGCCGACGCGGGCCCCTTGAGCACTTCCATGCGCTCGAGGTTGACGGTGTCGCGCGGCACGCTGATCCCGCGATTCCATGAAAAGCCGTTGACGAGGTAGTCGGTGCCGGACGTGTTGCCGTCGCCGGCGAAGCCGCGCACCGCATAGTTGTCCCAAAGACCGCCGAAGTTGTTCTGCCGCGCGACGCCCGCGACCCAGTCGTACAGGTCCTCGCCGCGCGTCGCCGCGACCGTGCGCACGAGTTTCGCATCGACGCTGCTGACCGCGAACGGGATCTCCATCACGTCCGCGTCGCCGCGCGTCGCGCTCGTCGAGTCACGCGTGCGAAACGGTGCGCTCGCGCGCTGCCCCGAGATCTCGATGGTGGGCAGCGTCGCCTCCTGCGCGTCGGCCGTGCCCACGCCTGCCGCGCCGACGACGATGGCCATCGGTGCGGCCGCCCAGTTCCTCCTGCTCATACCTCTCCCTTTCGTGTCGTTCGCGTTCGGGCACGGCGGGCGGCCTTGCGCCGACATCGGTGTTCCAAACAGTACATTTGCGCGGCAATTTAATGCAAATGAGAGGCATTTGCAATCGTAATTTTGAGGATTGGTATGGGGAGCGAAACGGTGGGGCGCACGGATGCGAGCGAGGGGATGGGTGGATTTCCTGAAATGCCGAACGGCGGGGAAAACAAACCATGGCGTGGTGACGGCCGGATAGCGCTTTCGTCACGCCTGCGCGAGAAATATGAGTGAAATTGCAGGGGGCACGGCGCCACGCGATGCACGACACCGCGCTCGCCGACGCGCGCCGGCGCCCGTGCGTGTTCAGCTCAATCCGGATCGGCTTTCAGCCCACCCTCGATCCACCGCGCTTCCGACGCGCGAAGATGCGCGCGAATGGCCGTCTGCGCGGCGATCGGATCGCCGGCCTGCAACGCGAGCAGCACGTCCTCGTGCTCGCGCACCGCGGCGGTCCACGTCTGCGGATTCTCCGCATGGCCGCGCATCGCGGCCGCGATCGGGTCGTGGCGGCTGTCGAACAGCTCGCCGACGAAGCGGGTGAGCACCGAGTTGCCGGCGGCTTCCGCGATCAGCATGTGGAACTGCCGGTCGGCTTCGACCGGGGATTTGCCGGCCTCCGCGAGCCGCTTCATGCGCTGAACGGTGCGGCGCAGCCGCTCGAGCATGGCGGCCGTCATCCGCGCTGCGGCCAGCGCGGCGACGCTGCCTTCGACGGCCGCGCGAGCCTGCATCAATTCCGACGGACTGTCGCCGAGCGTGGCCATCGGGCCGACAGCGTCGGCGGCCGTATCGCGCACATAGACGCCGGAGCCCATCCGGATTTCGATCTGCCCGCCGATTTCCAGCGCGATCAGCGCCTCCCGAAGCGACGGCCGCGACACGCCGAGCGTCAGCGCCAGCTCGCGCTCGGGCGGCAGCCGCTCGCCGATCGCGAATTCGCCCTGGCGAATCAACGCGACGATCTGGGCCGCGACCGATTGGTAAAGCCGCTTGGGTTCTGTCGATTTCATCCGAGTGATAGGGATCAATGCGCTTCGGGCGCAAGCGCGTGTCGCGGAGTCTATCACGCCGGACGTATCGCCCCGTGTAGCGGCGCGTTCATCCGGATGTCCGGGTTTTCACTATTGGTAAGATCGGATTTGAATAATTAAATTGGCTTGACCAAAATGGCTTTGATTGCTGTAATTCATCCAAATTGGACTGACCGGTTAGTGTCGAGGTCGATCCATCCCCAGGAGACGCAATGGCAATGCCTCGCAATCTGCCCGGTCAGGCCGCGCAGGACGAATCGGACCGGGAGATCCTGCGCCTGGACGGGATTCGCAAGCGCTTCCCCGGCGTCCTCGCGCTCGACGGGATTCGCCTCGACCTGCGCCGCGGCGAGGTGCATGCGGTGTGCGGCGAGAACGGCGCAGGCAAATCGACGCTGATGAAGATCATCAGCGGCCAGTACCTGCCCGACGACGGTGTCGTCCACTATCGCGGCGCGCCGGTGCGGTTTCATTCGGCCTCCGAAGCGCAGGCGGCCGGCATCTCGATCATTCATCAGGAGCTCAATCTCGTCCCGCACCTGAGCGTGGCGGAGAACCTGTTCCTCGCGCGCGAGCCGCGGCGCGGGCCGTTCGTCGATACGAAACGCATGAACGCGGAGGCGGCGCGCTGCATCGCGCGCATCGGCCTGAACGTCGCGCCGACGACGAAGGTCGGCGTGCTGTCCATCGCGCAGCAGCAGATGGTCGAGATCGCGAAGGCGCTGTCGCACGATGCGCGTGTGCTGATCATGGACGAACCCACGTCGTCGCTGACCGAAACGGAAACGGTGCAGCTGTTTCGCATCATCGAGGAACTGCGCGCCGACGGCGTGGCGATTCTGTATATCTCGCACCGGCTCGACGAAATGGCGCAGATCGTCGATCGCGTGACGGTGCTGCGCGACGGGCGCCACATCTCGACGGACGCTTTCGCCGACGTGAGCATCGACGACATCGTCGCGCGCATGGTCGGACGCACGCTCGACGACGCCTATCCGTCGCGGCAATCGGTGCCGACCGACGAGGTGCTGCTCGACGTGCGGGACCTGCGCCGCGACGGCGTGTTCGGGCCGGTGTCGTTCGCGCTGCGCCGCGGCGAGATCCTCGGTTTCGCGGGCTTGATGGGCGCCGGGCGCACCGAGATCGCCCGCGCGATCTTCGGCGCGGATCGCCCCGACGGCGGCACGATCGGGCTGCACGGCCGGCCCGTGACGATCCGCTCGCCGCGCGAGGCGATCCGGCACGGCATCGCGTATCTGTCGGAGGACCGCAAGAAGGAGGGTCTCGCGCTGCCGATGCCCGTCGCGGCGAACCTCACGCTCGCGAACGTGCGCGGCATCACGTCACGCTTCGGATTCCTGCGCTTCGACGACGAACTCGACGTCGCGCGCCGCTACGTGCAGGACCTCGCGATTCGCACGCCGTCCGTGCACCAGCGCGTCCGAAACCTGTCCGGCGGCAACCAGCAGAAGGTCGTCATCGGCAAATGGCTGTACCGCGGCTCGAAGATCCTGTTCTTCGACGAGCCGACGCGCGGCATCGACGTCGGCGCGAAATTCGCGATCTACGGGCTGATGGACCGGCTCGCCGCCGACGGCGTCGGCGTGGTGCTGATCAGTTCGGAATTGCCCGAACTGCTCGGCATGACCGACCGGATCGCCGTTTTTCACGAAGGTCGATTGACCGCATTTCTCGATACGAAACACACCAGTCAGGAGGAGATCATGCACTACGCGTCGGGGCGTTCCCATGCTTGAAATGACATCCGATCGAAGCCAGGCCGACGAACGGGCGGCGCGACAGCGGCGGCGCGACCTGATCCAGAAGTTCGCGGCGCTGGGCAGTCTCGTCGTGCTCGTGTTCGCGTTCTCGATCTCGAGCGCGGCGTTCTTCTCGGTCGACAACCTGATGACGGTCGGCCTGCAGGTCACGTCGATCGCCTATCTGGGCGTGGCCGCCACCTGCGTAATCATCACGGGCGGCATCGACCTGTCGGTCGGCTCGGTGCTCGCGCTGTCCGGCGTGTGCGCGGCGCTGCTGGTCAAGGCCGGCGCGCCGGTGCCCGCGGCGATGGCGGCCGGCATCCTGGTCGGCGCGCTGTGCGGGCTCGTCAACGGCATCTGCGTGACGCAGATGGGCCTGCCGCCGTTCATCGCGACGCTCGGCATGATGCTCGTCGCGCGCGGCATCGCGCTGCAGATCACCGGCGCGCGGCCGGTATCGGATCTCGGCGATGCGTTCGGCGCGCTCGGCAACGGCGCGCTGCTGCGGATCTCGCGCATCGGCGCGGACGGGTTCCCCGACACGACCTTTCCCGGCATTCCGTATCCGGTCGTGATCATGGTCGTGCTGTTCGTCGTGGTGTCCGTGCTGCTGTCGAGAACGTCGCTCGGCCGCCATATCTACGCGGTCGGGTCGAACGCGGAAGCCGCCCGGCTGTCGGGCGTGAACGTGCAGGGCGTGAAGCTGTTCACCTACGTGCTGTCCGGCGCGCTCGCGGGCGTGACCGGTTGCGTGCTGATGTCGCGGCTCGTCACCGGGCAGCCGAACGAAGGCGTGATGTACGAGCTCGACGCGATCGCCAGTTCGGTCATCGGCGGCACGTCGCTGATGGGCGGCGTCGGCACGATCTCCGGCACGGCGATCGGCGCGTTCGTGATCGGCGTGCTGCGCAACGGCCTGAACATGAACGGCGTGTCGAGCTTCATCCAGCAGATCATCATCGGCGTCGTGATCCTCGGCACGGTGTGGATCGACCAGTTGCGCAATCGCCGGCCCTGACCGGCAGCAAGCAGTCCCTACCAACGAGAAGCGGAGCGAGACATGAACAAATTCATCCTGCTGGCGGCATCGGCGTGCGTGTTCGCGGTGTGCAGCAGCGGCGCGTATGCGGCGGGCGGCGAGATCGCCGTGATCGTCAAGACGGTCAATTCGAACTACTGGCAGAACGTGCAGAAGGGCGCGAAGGCGGCGCTCGGCGGCGCCAAGGGTTACACGATGACGTTCCAGGGCCCGGCGGCCGAGTCCGACATCAGCGGGCAGGTCAACATGGTCGACAACGCGGTTACGCGTCATGTGGCGGGCATCGTGCTCGCGCCGTCCGATCCCGATGCGCTCGTGCCCGCGATCAAGAAGGCGTGGGAAGCGCACATTCCCGTCGTGCTGATCGACTCGGCGATCGCGGACGCGGGCAAGCCGTACTACCAGGCATTCCTGTCGACCGACAACGAGAAGGCGGGCGCGCTGTGCGCGAAGGCGCTGATCGACCGCGTCGGGCAGTCGGGCAAGATCGCGATCATGTCGTACGTACCGGGCGCGGGATCCGAGGTCAGCCGCGTCGGCGGGTTCCGCAAGTACATCGAGAGCCATTCGAAGCTGCAGGTCGTCGGCCCGTACTACTCGCAATCGCAAATGGCGACCGCGCTGAACCAGACGACCGACGTGCTGTCGGCGAACCCGGACCTGAAGGGCATCTTCGGCGCGAACGAGCCGACCGCGGTCGGCATGGGCCGTGCGCTGAAGCAGTCGGGCAAGGCGGGCAAGGTGGTGGCGATCGGGTTCGACGGCAACGAGGACCTGCAGGGCTTCGTGCGCGACGGCACCGTGCAGGCGATCGCCGTGCAGGGCTCGTGGCAGATGGGGAACCAGGGCGTGCGCACGGCGCTCGACGTGATCGAGCGCAAGCCCGCGCCGAAGCTGATCGATACCGGCGTCGTGATGGTCGACAAGCAGAACCTCGATTCGCAGGCAGCGAAGAATGTCCTGTACTGATCGCCCGTCCCGCTTGCACGCATCGAGTCACCACTCATGAACGCAAACGATACGCGCACCTTGCCGCGCAGCGGGCTGACGGTGTCCGCGCTCGGCCTCGGCTGCTCGCAGCTCGGCGGCCTTTATCGGCCGATGTCGGCGGCCGACGCCGCCGCGCTGGTCGACGCCGCGTGGGCTGCCGGCCTGCGCTACTTCGACACCGCGCCGTATTACGGCTACACGCTGTCCGAGCGGCGCGTGGGGGCGGGGCTCGCTCCGCGCGAGCGCAGCGCGTTCACGCTCAGCACGAAGGTCGGGCGGCTGATGCGCGCCGACGCGAGCGTGCGGCCGGGCGACGACGGCTGGGCCGAGCCGCTGCCGTTCCGGCCCGTCTACGACTACAGCTACGACGGCATCATGCGCTCGCACGACGACAGCCGGCAACGGCTCGGGCTCGCGCGGATCGACATGCTGTACGTGCACGACATCGGCGCGATGACGCACGGCGATCGTCACGCGCACTACTGGGAACAGTTGACGCGCGGCGGCGGATTTCGCGCGCTGGATGCGCTGCGCGCCAGCGGCGAGATCGGCGCGTTCGGTCTCGGCGTGAACGAATGGGAAGTCGCGGCCGACGCGCTGAACGAAGCGGCGCTCGATGCGGTGCTGCTGGCCGGCCGCTACACGCTGCTCGAACAGACGGCGCTCGAACCGCTGCTCGACGCGTGCGCCCGTGACGGGACGGCGATCGTGATCGGCGGCGTGTTCAATTCCGGCCTGCTCGCCGGCAACGGCAAGTTCAACTATGCGGACGCGAGCGCCGACGTGATCGACAAGGCCACGCGGCTCGGCGCGCTGTGCAACCGCTTCGACGTGCCGCTTCCCGCCGCGGCATTGCAGTTTCCGTTCGGTCATCCAGCCGTCGTATCGTGCGTGGTCGGCGCGCGCAGCGTGGCGCAGTTGAAGCAGAACGTCGACTGGTTCGAGCGTCCCGCGCCGGCCGAACTGTGGGATGCGCTGCGCGACGAAGGGTTGATCGCGGCGCACGCGCCGGTTCCGGGAGCCCACGCATGATCATGCGCATCGACGCCCATCAGCACTACTGGCGCATCGACGCACGGGCCGGCTGCTGGCCGCCGGCCGAACTCGATGCGATTCACCGGGATTTCGGTCCGGCCGATCTGGCGCCGCTGCTCGACGCTGCGCGCATCGACACCACCGTCCTCGTGCAATCGCTGCCGAGCGAAGCCGACACGCGCTTTCTGCTCGATCTCGCGGACGAAACGCCGAGCGTCGGCGCGGTGGTCGGCTGGGTCGACCTGAAGGCCGACGACGCACCGGCGCGGATCGCGGCGTTTGCGTCCGCGCCAAAGGCGCGCGGCTTGCGACCGATGCTGCAGGATCTGCCCGACGACACGTGGATCGACGATCCGCGGCTGGATCGCGCGGTCGCCGCGATGCTCGAGCACGGGCTGCGTTTTGATGCACTGGTGATGCCGCGTCATCTCGATGCGCTGCATGCATTCGCGCGACGCCATCCGGATCTGCCGATCGTGATCGACCATGGCGCGAAGCCGTTCATCGAGCGCGGCGAATGGCAGCCGTGGCTGTCGGCGATGGGCCGGCTTGCGCGCCTGCCGAACCTTCATTGCAAGCTGTCCGGCCTCTGGACCGAAGCAGGGCCGTCGGCTGGGCCCGATGCCGTGCGCGCGCGCACGCGGCCGTATGTCCACGCGCTGGCCGAGCTGTTCGGGCCGACGCGCCTGATGTGGGGCAGCGACTGGCCGGTGCTGCGGCTGGCGTCGGCGTGCGGCGGCTACGGCGAATGGCTGGCCGCGTGCGAGGACGATTGCGCGCGGTTGCTCGGCGCCGCGGCGCTGGACGGCCTCTTCGGCGGCAACGCACACCGCTTCTACCGGATCGACACCGCACGCCACGACGAATGAACCAGAACGAAAGGAACCCGACATGCTCAGCGTGATTTGCGAATCTCCCGGCGTGCTGCGCGTGCAGCAGCGCGAACTGCCCGTACGCGGCAGCGGCGAAGTACTGTTGCGCGTGCAACGGGTCGGCATTTGCGGCACCGACCTGCATATCTTCACCGGCAACCAGCCGTACCTCGACTATCCGCGCGTGATGGGCCATGAGCTTTCGGCGGTCGTCGTCGAGGCGGAACCCGAGTCGGGGCTCGGCGTCGGCGACGCGGTGTACGTGATGCCGTATCTGTCGTGCGGGCACTGCATCGCCTGTCGGCACGGCAACACGAATTGCTGCGTGAACATCAAGGTGCTCGGCGTGCATCGCGACGGCGCGCTCGCCGAATACCTGAGCGTGCCTGCGCAGTTCGTTCACAAGGCCGACGGCATTTCGCTCGACCAGGCGGCGATGCTGGAATTCCTCGCGATCGGCGCGCATGCGGTGCGGCGCGCGGACGTCCGCGCCGGGCAGCGCGCGCTGGTCGTCGGCGCCGGGCCGATCGGCATGGCCGCGATGATCTTCGCGAAGCTGCGTGGCGCCGACGTCACATGCCTCGACACGCGGGCGGATCGACTGGCGTTTTGCCGGCAACATCTGACGGTTGATGCGACCGTGGAGGTGGGCGAGGATGACGCGGCGCGTCTCGCGGCGTTGACGAACGGCGAGTATTTCGATGCGGTGTTCGACGCCACAGGCAACCTCGATGCGATGAATCGCGGTTTCGAATTCGTCGCGCATGGCGGCAAATACACGTTGATCTCGATCGTGCGCGGGCACGTCGCCTTTTCGGATCCCGAATTCCACAAGCGGGAAGCCACGCTGCTCGCGAGCCGCAATGCGACGGCCGAGGATTTCGCGACGGTGCTCGACGCGATGCGCGGGGGGCGTATTCCGGACCGCGCGCTGAACACGCACCGGATGCGGCTCGAAGAGGTGCCGGATGCGCTGCCGCGTTTGCTCGATGCGGGGCAGACCGTCGTGAAGGCGCTCGTCGAATGCTGATCGATCGAATCCGGCACGCGGAGCGCATGCGATGACGCCGCCGATCCTCCAGTTCGGCACGAGCCGCTTCCTGCTCGCGCACGTCGACTTGTTCGTCTCGCAGGCGCTGGACGACGGCAACGCGATGGGCGGCATCGGCATCGTGCAGACGACCGGCAATCCGGCCAGCCGCGCCCGCATTGACGCGCTGCGCGCCACCGGTCGCTATCCGGTGCGGATTCGCGGGCGCGACCGCGGCGGCGTGGTCGACGAAGTCGTCGAGTGCCGCGCCGTGCATCGCGCGTGGGACGCCGAGCACGACTGGGCGGAGATACGCGGTGCCGCGATCGAGACCGTACGCGTCATCGTGTCGAACACCGGCGACGCAGGGTATCGCGCCGATCCACGCGACACCGTGGACCTGCTGGCCCAGCAGGAGCACGCACCGCACGGCTTTCCGGCGAAGCTGCTCGCGCTGCTGCATGCGCGCTGGCAGGTGCGGCCCGATGACGGCGTCTCCATCCTGCCTTGCGAACTGGTGACGGACAACGGCGACACGCTGCGCGACATCGTGCTGGACCTCGCGCGCCAGTGGCGGCTGCCCGACGCGTTCGCCGACTATCTGGGCAACCGCTGCGTGTGGGTCAACTCGCTCGTCGACCGCATCGTGTCCGAGCCGCTCCATCCGGTCGGCGCGATCGCGGAGCCCTACGCGCTGTGGGCGATCGAGCGGCGCGCCGGCATGGCGCTGCCGTGCACGCATGCTCAGGTCGTCGTCACCGACGATTTGCGCAGCCACGAGCGCCTGAAGCTGTTCTTCCTCAATCTCGGGCACAGCTGGCTCGCGGAGCAGTGGCTCGCGGCGGGGCGCGACGCATCGGAAACGGTGCTGGACGCGATGAACGATGCGCGGTTGCGCGACGGTCTCGAAGCCGTGTGGCGCGATGAAGTCGCGCCGGTATTCGTGGCGCTGGGCTTGCGCGAAACGGCCGAACACTACGTCGACAGCGTGCGCGAGCGCTTTCTCAATCCGTTTCTCGCGCATCGCATCGCCGATATCGCGGTCAACCATCGCGAGAAGGTCGCGCGGCGGATCGAGCCGCTGCTCGCGCTCGCCGATTCGCTGGCGCTGGCGGCCGAACAACCGCGGTTGCGGCAACTCGTCGCCCGCTGCGAACCGGTGGCCGCAACGACAGGGAGAAGACCATCGTGAAGCAACCGACCATCGTGATCCTTCACGGCAACGACAACGTCGCCGTCGCACTCGACGCGCTGGCGCCGGACGTGCCGATCGACGTGCACGGCGCACCGCTGCGGCCGGCGGCCGCGATACCGGCCGGCCACAAGATCGCCACCACGCCGATCGCGCGTGGCGACGCGATCGTCAAATGCGGGCAGCCGATCGGCGTCGCGCTGCGGGACATCGCTGCGGGCGAGCACGTGCACGTGCATAACGTCGGGATGCCTGAGCGGCATGCGCACGACGACGGGCCGGCGGGCGACACGCACGACGTTCCGGCCGATCGCCGCGATACCTTCGACGGATTCGTGCGTCCCGACGGCAGCGTGGGGACGCGCAACTACGTTGGCGTGATCGCGAGCGTCAACTGTTCGGCGAGTGTCTGTCATGCGATCGCCGATGCATACCGGCACGGCGCGCTCGACGCGTTCGGCCATGTCGACGGCGTCGTCGCGATCACCCATCAGAGCGGCTGCGGCATGTCGGCGACCGGCGACGGCATCGAACTGCTGCGACGCACGCTCGTCGGTTATGCGCGCAACCCGAATTTCGCCGGCGTGCTGCTCGTCGGCCTCGGTTGTGAGGTCAACCAGGTCGGCGCGCTCGCGCAGCGGCTCGACGCGGCGGCACCTGGTACCGTGCGCACGCTGGTGATCCAGGACGAAGGCGGCGTGCGCGACACCGTGGCCAAAGGCGTGTCGATCGTGCGCGAGTTGCTGGAGGCGGCCGACGGCGCGCGTCGCAGCGCCGTGCCGGCCTCGCGGCTGACGGTCGGCCTGCAATGCGGCGGCTCCGACGGTTACTCGGGCATCACCGCGAATCCGGCGCTCGGCGCGGCCGTCGATCTGCTGGTCCGCAACGGCGGCACCGCGATTCTGTCCGAGACGCCCGAGATCTACGGCGCCGAGCATCTGCTGATCGCGCGAGCGGCGTCGCGCGACGTGGCCGAGCGTCTGCTCGGCAGGTTGCAGTGGTGGGAGCGTTACGTCGCCGACAACGGCGGCGAAATGAACAACAACCCGTCGCCCGGCAACCTCGCCGGCGGCATCACGACGATTCTCGAGAAATCGCTCGGCGCGGTGTCGAAGGGCGGCCGCTCGCCGCTGCGCGCGGTCTACGACTATGCGGAGCCGGTGCGGCAAGCGGGGCTCGTGTTCATGGATACGCCCGGTTACGACCCGGTGTCGGCCACCGGGCAGATCGCCGGCGGCGCGAATCTCGTGTGCTTCACGACGGGCCGCGGTTCGGTGTTCGGCTCGAAGCCGGTGCCGACGATCAAGATCGCGACGACGACCGGCCTGTACGAGCGGATGCAATCGGACATGGATTTCGACAGCGGCGGGATCGTCGCCAGTTCGCTCTCGGTCGGCGAAGCGGGCGAGCGGCTGTTCCGGCTGATGCTCGACGTTGCCTCCGGACGACGATCCCGCAGCGAGGACAACGGCATCGGCGAACGCGAGTTCGTGCCGTGGCTGCGCGGCGCGGTCATGTGACGCGAAAGGCGACATGCGACCGCGTGCGCAATCGGACAGCGAAGGAGAAGCCGCGATGGAAACCCGCATGAGCGAGCCGGCGATCGGCGAAATCGGCCGCGACGATCATCTCTCCGACCTGGAGAAGGGCTTGCTCGGCGAAGCGCTGCGCTTGCTCGCCGAGACGCGCGCACAGGCGCTCGAACTCTGTGTCGAGGTGAGCCGGCGGCAGGGCGGCGGGCGCCGACCTACGCGCCGGCCATGCGCGCGTCGAGCCGGAACAACGAGACGGCCTCGGCAAGCCGGTTTCCCTGTTCCTCGAGCGACTTCGAGGCGGCGGCTGCCTGCTCGACGAGCGCCGCATTCTGCTGGGTGACCTCGTCCATTTGCGTAATGGCGAGATTGACCTGCTCGATGCCGCGACTCTGTTCGCTCGACGCCGCGGCGATTTCGCCCATGATGTCGGTCACGCGCGAGATCGCATGCGTGACCTCGCTCATCGTATCGCCCGCGTTGTTCGCGATATGCGAGCCGTCCTCGATTTTCCGGACCGATTGCGAGATCAGCTCGCGAATTTCCTTCGCGGCGCTCGACGAACGCTGCGCAAGACTTCTGACTTCGCTTGCCACCACCGCGAAGCCGCGGCCCTGTTCGCCGGCGCGGGCAGCCTCCACGGCCGCGTTGAGCGCGAGGATGTTGGTCTGGAACGCGATCCCTTCGATGATCCCGGTGATCTCGGCGATCTTGGCGGAGCTCGCGCTGATGTCGGTCATCGTGTCGACCATCAGGCCGACCGCCGAGCTGCCGCGCTGCGCGACCTCCGATGCGTTGTTGGCCAGGCCGCTCGCCTGTTGCGCATTGTCGGCGTTCAGGCGCACGGTGGAGGTCAGTTGCTCCATGCTCGACGCGGTTTCCTGCAACGACGCGGCCTGCTGTTCGGTGCGGGACGACAGGTCCTGGTTGCCGGACGCGATTTCGCCGGCGCCGGTCGCGACGTTGCCCGATGCGGTACGGACTTCCGAGATCAGGCGGATCAGGTTCGCCTGCATGTCGCGCATCGAAGCCAGTACGCTGCCGGCCGGCGCGGCGCCGGTCGTGGCTTCGGCGCCGAGATTGCCGGCGGCGATATGGCCGGCGATATCGCTGAGCACGGCGGGCTCCGTGCCCAGCGAGCGCAGCAGGCCGCGGGTGATGACGAGGCCCGAGAGCGCGGCCGCGGCGGCGGCGGCGATGCAGATCGCGATCAGCATCAGGCGTCGCGAGGTATAACGGTCGTCCGATTCCTTCACCAGTTGATCGGCCCGCGCGCGCGAGTACGTCGCATACGTGTCGGTGGCCGCGACGAGCTGGGCCAGCAGCGGTCGGCACTGTTCGTTGATCATCGTGATCGCCTGATCGCGCCGGTTGTTCGCCGCCGCGTCGACGATGGCGCGCGCCACGGGGCCGTACTGCGCCTCGACCGCCCCGATTTGCCGAACCAGTTCGCGCGCCTTGTCGGATGCGCCGCTGCCCTCGCGGACCGCATTCGTCAGTTCGCCCATCAGCGCGCCGACTTCGTGGTCGGCCTGCAGTGCCGCTTCCTTCTCGATGTCCGCGTCGCGCGGGCTGGCCGCGAGGACCTGGTTGCGGGCGGCGATCGCGCGCCGGTCGACCGCGAAGCGAATCTTGTCGGCCAGGTTCGCGCGGGCGTTGGTGCCGTTGACATAGTCGTCGAATGCCGCGTTCGCGTTGCCGAGCGAGACGATGCCGACGATGGAGACGAGCACGACCGTACACGTAAGAAGTCCGAAAGCCATGATCAGCTTCGTGCGAACGGTTAATCGTCGATCGTTCATGGGAGGAATCCGGTTGTGGTTATCAAATAGATTTCCTGATTAACGGAATGGTGAAAGAAAGGTTTAGGACCGGCGCTGCGGGGCAATCGTTTGCGGGTTGCCTGTCGTCAAAATAAATCCGACCGCGATCCGCATTCGTCACGCTGAGCCGGAGAACGGCGCTGTTTTCGCCCGCCGTGCCGTTAAACGGATCAGGTTCGCCTTGTTCAGCGATCCCATTTCAATCACGCGGTAACGGAGACCGAAGTCATCATGCTGTCATCAATTCGCGCACGGATACTTGCGACGTGTTTCGCCATCATCGCGGCGGCGCTGGTCGGCGCGATGACGAACGCGGCCTTCAAGCACATCCTGATAGTGCGCGACGCGCTCACGGACGTCTCGAGCGGCAGCGGCGATCTGACGAAGCGCCTGCCGGCCGACGGCGCGGACGAAGCCGCGCAGATCGCGAGAGCGTTCAACGCGTTCGCCGAGAAGATCAGTACGATCCTGCGGCAGATCCGCGATTTCAGCACGTCCGTGAACCTCGCGAGAGCCGAGATCGCGCAGGGCAACCAGGATCTGTCGGCCCGCACCGAACACGCGGCGTCGAGCCTGCAGGAAACGGCCGCCGCGCTCGAGGAGATCGCCGGCACGGCCCGCAACCCGGCCGATGCGGCGAGCCAGGTGAACCGTCTGGCGGAATCGGCGTCGGACGTCGTGCTGCGGGGCGGCACGGTCGTGCGCGACGTCGTGTCGACGATGAACGACATCACGCAGGCGTCGGCGGAGATCGCCAACATCGTCGGCGTGATCGACGGCATCGCGTTCCAGACCAACATTCTCGCGTTGAACGCCGCCGTCGAGGCGGCCCGCGCGAACGAGCACGGCCGCGGCTTCGCGGTCGTCGCCGGGGAAGTGCGTGCGCTCGCGCAGCGCAGCGCGCAGGCCGCGCGGGAAATCAAGCAGCTGATCTACTCGTCGGTCGAGAAGATCGAGGGCGGCTCCGGGCTCGTGCAGACGGCCGGTGCGACGATGGACGAAATCGTCGACGGCGTGCGCAACATCACGAGCGTGATCGCCGAAATCAGCGTCGCCGCGAAGGAGCAGAGCACGGGGCTCGAGCAGGTGAATCAGGCGGTGTCGCAGCTCGACGATACGACGCAGCAGAACGCGGCGCTGGTCGAGCAATCGGCGGCTGCCGCGACGTCGCTGCGCGAGCAGGCGGCCCGGCTCGCGCAGACGGTCGGCGAGTTCAGGCTCGCGGAGCGCGCGGTGGCGGCGTGACGGTTCGCGTGACGGGGCCGGCGGGCCCCGGTTTCATGCGGCGTGGCGAAGCCAGTCCGGCTGGCGCACCCGCCGACGACGGGCGGGATTTTGTTCGTATCCTGCACCGCTCCGCTGTACGTCGCCCACGCCGTGGCTGACTGCGATCGATCACCCGTGGGGAGGCCGGTGTTGCTGCCGTTCCGCTCAGGCAAGCAGCCCGCGTGCCGCCAGATTCGCATACAGCGCGCGCACGCCGAAGGTCCACGGCGCGATCTCCGTGCAAAGCCGCACGGTGTTGACGAGTGCGCCGAGCGCGGGCGTGGAGATCGTGACGCGGTCGCCGAGGTGATGCGTGAATCCGCCGCCGGGCGCGTCGCGATCCTGGATCGGCGAGAACATCGTGCCGAGGAACAGCATGAAGCCGTCCGGATATTGGTGATGCGCGCCGCAGGTCTGCGCGACGAGGTCGGTCGGGTCGCGGCTGATCTCGCGCATATGGCTGATGCCGTCGAGTACGAAGCCGTCGTCCGCGCCTTCGACGCGCAGCGACACGCTGCATGCCCGCACGCTGTCGAGCGTGAAGCCGTCGTCGAACAGCCGCACGAACGGGCCGATCGCGCACGAGCCGTTGTTGTCCTTGCATTTGCCGAGCAGCAGCGCCGAACGGCCTTCGATGTCGCGCAGGTTCACGTCGTTGCCGAGCGTCGCGCCCACCGGCCTGCCGTCACGGGCGACCGCCAGCACGATCTCCGGTTCCGGGTTGTTCCACACCGACACGGGCAGCAGCCCCACATCCGCGCCGAAGCCGACCGCCGACATCGGCTGCGCCTTGGAGAACACTTCCGCATCCGGGCCGATGCCGACTTCCATGTATTGCGACCATGCGCTGCGGCGTTCGAGCTCCGCCTTCAGGCGCAGCGCGGCTTCCGAGCCCGGCACGATCTTCGATAGATCGGTGCCGATGGTCGCGGCGATGGTGTCGCGAACCTCCCGCGCTTTGGCCGGATCGCCGCCCGCCTGTTCCTCGATCACGCGCTCGATCAGGCTGACCGCAAAGGTCACGCCGCACGCCTTGATCGCCTGCACGTCGCACGGCGCGAGCAGGTGCGTCGCGCCCGGCGTGCCGTCCAGCGCGGCCTGCAACAACGGCTCGACACGACCGAGCGATTCGCCGGCAGCGGTGCGCGCGATGGCGACTGCATCGGGGCGATCGAACAGGTCGGCGGTGGTCGGCACGGTGCGTGTGATGTCGAACACTTCGCCGCCGCGCACGGCGACGACGCTCGGGCCCGCGTGGGCGCCGTCGTGCCGCCAGACGCGGCCGATCAGCAGCGCGTGGTCGAGGTCGTGCGGCAGGCAATCGGAAACGGAAGGCGTATGCATGGTCAGCTCGGCAAGAGTCGGGGGCGGTGGGTCAGTGCGAATGGCGCGGGTTGCCGCGCTGCTCGATCACCTTCAGGTACAGCGTGGCCGGTTCGAGGCAGCCGCCGGTGGACAGCTGGCCGACGAACCGGCGATAGAGTTCCTGCCACGGCGTTTGCGCCTGCGGCACGGTGAAGCTTTCGGTTTCGCGGCGGCGCGCGAGTTCGTCCTCGTCGACGAGCACGTCGACGCTGCGGCGATTCAGGTCCACGCGCACGCGATCGTTCGTGCGCAGCAGCGCGAGGCCGCCGCCGACCGCGGCTTCCGGCGACATGTTCAGGATCGACGGGCTGGCCGATGTGCCGCTCTGGCGTCCGTCACCCATGCACGGCAGCGACGTCACGCCGCGCTTCACCAGTTCGGCAGGCGGCGCCATGTTCACGACTTCGGAACTGCCCGGGTAGCCGACCGTGCCGCAGCCGCGGATCACGAGGATGCAGCGCTCGTCGATGTTCAGCGCGGGATCGTTGATGCGCGCGTGATAGTCCTCGGGGCCGTCGAACACGATCGCGCGCGCCTCGAACGTATTCTCCGCGCCCGGCTCGGACAGGTAGGTGCGGCGGAACGCGTCGCCCACCACCGACATCTTCATGATCGCGCTGTCGAAGAAGTTGCCCGACAGCACCATGAAGCCGGCGCCATGCTTGAGCGGCGCATCGGGCGTGCGGATCACGTCGCGGTCGGTGTCCTGCGCGGTGTCGGCGATCTCGCCGATCGCGCGGCCCGATACGGTCAGGCAGTCGCGCCGTAGCAGCCCGGCCGAATCGAGCTGGCGCAGCACGGCGGGCACGCCGCCGGCGCGGTGGAAGCTCTCGCCGAGGTAGTCGCCGGCCGGCATGCAGTTGACGAGCAGCGGCACCGATTCACCCAGGCGCTGCCAGTCGTCCAGGCTCAGTTCGACGCCCATGTGGCGCGCAATCGCGATCAGGTGCGGCGGGCAGTTGGTCGATGCGCCCAGCGCGGACGCGACGACGATCGCATTCTCGAATGCCGCGCGCGTCATGATTGTCGACGGGCGCAGGTCTTCCCGAACGAGCTCGACCGCGCGCTTGCCGGTCGCGTAAGCCATCTGGCCGCGCTCGCGATAGGCGGCGGGAATGCTCGCGCAGCCGGGCAGCGACATGCCCAGCGCCTCGGCGAGGCTGTTCATCGACAGCGCGGTGCCCATGGTGTTGCAATGGCCGATCGACGGCGACGAGGCCGTGGTCAGCTGCATGAAGCCTTCGTAGTCGATCTCGCCCGCCGCGAGCAGGTTGCGCGCATGCCAGATCACCGTGCCCGAGCCGACCCGCTTGCCCTCGTGCCAGCCGTCGAGCATCGGGCCGCCCGACAGCACGATCGCGGGCATGTCGACGGTGGCGGCCGCCATCAGGCACGCGGGCGTGGTCTTGTCGCAGCCGGTCGTCAGCACCACACCGTCCAGCGGAAAGCCGTGCAGCACTTCCACCAGCCCGAGGTACGCGAGATTGCGGTCGAGCGCGGCGGTGGGCCGGCGGCTTTGCTCGGCGAGCGGATGCACGGGGAACTCCATCGGAATGCCGCCCGCGTCGCGGATGCCCGCCTTGGTGCGTTCGGCCAGCTCGATGTGATGGCGGTTGCACGGCGCGAGGTCGCTGCCCGTCTGCGCGATGCCGATAATGGGGCGGCCCGACTGCAGTTCCTCGCGCGTCAACCCGTAGTTCATGAAGCGCTCGACATAGAGTGCCGTCATGTCCGCGTGCGCGGGGTCGTCGAACCATTCCTGGCTGCGCAGGCGGCGAGGGGTGTGTGACATGGCAGGCTGTCTCCTGAGGGGCCTTTGTCATTCTGCATGCCGGATGGTACCGGTAACATCGTTTGGATGTTAGCACGGGTTTTTTGCGCAGCGGAAGGGATTTCGTGCGCATGTGGCGAAGGTGAGGGCAGGGGGGGCGGTACGAAGCCGCGCGCGTGGCGGTCGGGATGCGCGCGGCCGTCGGCTTGTCAGGCGCTTTCCCGCGCGATGATCGTGTAGTCGATACGGATGCTTTTCGATTCGGTCCGCTCGCCGCCGTCACGCGCTTGCAGCGCCGCCAGCAACGCTTCGCCCGTGCGCAGCCCGATGCCGTACGCGTCGACCGATACGGTCGTGATGGTCGGATGGCAGCATGTCGCCACTTCGAAGTTCCCGAAGCCGGCCACGGCGATATCGGCCGGCACGGCGAGCCCGCGCCGGTGACACTCCATGATCGCGCCGAACGCCGACATGTCGCTCACGCACATCACCGCGTCGGTATCCGGCCATTGCTCCAGCAGCGCGGCCATCGCCGGCCCGCCGTGGCTCATCGTGATCGGCGATTCGCCCAGCCGCACGACGCGCGGTTCGCCCAGCCCCTGCGCCTTGATCTCCGCCTGGTAGCCCTTGAGCCGGTCCAGGCCGCGGCGATCCAGTTCGCTCGCGCCGACCAGAAAGCCGATGCGCCGGTAACCGCGCTCGGCCAGGTGGCGCACCATCGCACGGGCGGCGCGCACGTTCGAGAAGCCGACGGCGGTGTCGATCGGGCGCGTGGGCAGGTCCCACATCTCGACCACTGGAATCGCCGAGCGCTCCAATACCTTGCGCGTCGCATCGGTGTGCTGCGACCCCGTCAGCGCGATGCAGCGCGGCTGGTGTCGCAGCATCGACCGGACGAGCCGTTCTTCCCGTTCGAGGTCGTAGTCGGTATCGCCGAGCAGCAATTGCAAACCATGCGGCTCGAGTGCATCGGTCAGGCCGCGCACGGTGTCCGAGAAGTTGGAACTCGACAGCGACGGCACCAGCACCGCGACGAATTCCGAGCGCCCCGACGACAGCGCACCGGCAGCGGCATCCGCCACGTAGCCGAGCTGGTCGATGGCCTCGCAGACCCGTGCGCGCGTCTCGGCGGCCACGCTGTGGCCGGCGAGCACGCGCGACACCGTCATCTTCGATACGCCGGCGAGGCGCGCTACGTCGGACATGCGGGGCGGCCCGGCGGGCCGGACTGCGGTGGGACTGGGCATCGGAATCGCGATCGGGAGAAGGCAGGAAAGGCTACATCATACCGGGGCGGCATACCGCGCAGGCACGGTCGCGGCGTGCCCGCCGCGGTGAGGGCCGCACTAGGGAAACCACGCGTCCGGCGGCACTTGTACACGCGTGTCGCCGCATGCTACCGTCGAATGTGTTACCGGTATCAGCTTGCCGATCGCTCCCGTCGCCTCGTCGGCTTTTTTTTGGCACCGGATGTTATCGGTAACATCAATGCGCGCAGCGCACGCGACGGTACGAAGAAGATCGACACAATCAGGAGACAGACCGATGCCATCCCTTACGCAGGCCGCTGCCGCACCGGCCGCGGCCGACTCGTCCGAAGACGCCCTTTACCGCAAGGTCATGCGGCGCATCCTGCCGTTGCTGCTGCTCTGTTACGTCGTGGCCTACCTGGACCGCGTCAACGTGGGCTTCGCGAAGCTGCAGATGCTCGACGACCTGAACCTGAGCGACGGCGTCTATGCGCTCGGCGCCAGCATCTTCTTCTGGGGCTATTTCCTGTTCGAGATGCCCAGCAACCTGCTGTTGCACCGCTACGGCGCGCGCTTCTGGATCGCGCGGATCATGATCACGTGGGGCATCGTGTCGTCGTCGATGGCGTTCATCGTGCCGCTCGCGCAGTTCTTCCACGTGCAGACGACCACGATGTTCTACACGCTGCGCTTCCTGCTGGGGCTGTGCGAAGCGGGTTTTTTCCCGGGCGTCATCCTGTACCTGAACTACTGGTTCCCGGCGCGGCGCCAGAGCGTGGCGATGTCGGGCTTCCTGGTCGCGATCCCGCTGAGCCTGACGCTCGGCAGCGTGCTGTCCGGCTGGCTGATGGAGCAGACGCACGGCCTGTCGGGCATGAGCGGCTGGCAATGGATGCTGCTGCTCGAAGGGCTGCCGTCGATCGTGGTGGCGTTCATCGTGCTGGCCTGCCTCGGCGACGGCCCGCAGACGGCGAAGTGGCTGTCCGCCGACGAAAAGGCGGTGCTGTCGCGCAACCTCGAATCCGAGGCCGCGCACAAGTCGCACAGCATCGGCGCCGCGCTGCGCAGCCCGCGCGTCTGGTTGCTCACCTTCATTCTGCTGACGTTCAATACCGGTTTCTACGGGCTGGCCTTCTGGCTGCCGTCGATCATCCGCGCGTCGGGCGTGCACAGCCCGCTGCACATCGGCGTGCTGACGGCCATTCCGTACCTGACGGCGATCTTCGCGATGGTGTGGAACGCGTCGCACTCGCGCAAGACCGGCGAACGCCGCCTGCATGCGGCGATTCCCGCGCTGATCGGCGGCGTCTTCCTGATCCTGAGCGCGGCGTTCGCGCACAACGTGGCGCTGTCGATCGTATTCCTGACCATTGCCACCTGCGGCATCCTCGCGCTGATGCCGATCTACTGGACCTTTCCGGGGCAGATCCTGTCCGGCACGGCCGCGGCCGCCGGCATCGCACTGATCAACTCGGTGGGGAACCTGTCCGGCTTCACGGGCTCGATGATCACCGGCGTCGCCAAGCAGATGACCGGCAACATCAACAACGGGACTTATGCGCTGGGCGCTTGCCTGCTGGTCAGCTGCGTGTTGATCGCGTCGATTCCGCGCGATATCCTGCGGCCGCCGGTGGGGCGGTAGGGCGTTCGCGCGACGTTACGTCCGGCCGGGGCTCGGGCATCGCGCAGCCTCGGCGCCGGATGCATCACGTCACGCGGATCGATCTTGTGTGAGTTTGCTCGACCACCACACGCGGAATTCCGGCTACTTCCAGCCAGGGACGCCCGGCGCGCGACTCTGCTTTCTCGTGAGCGGCCGTCATGCGTCCTCCAGTGCGAAGCGCACCTTGTCCCCGAGCGTGCGCAACCGGTCGACCGGTTCGTTCGAGAACACGAAACGGACGTACTGCTCGCCGTGGGCGACGCCCCATCCGGTCATGGCCGTCGCACATACGCCGTGGCGCAGCAACCGCTCCGACATCTGCGATCCGGTCAGACCGAAATCGGCGACGCGCAGCAGCATCGACCAGCCGCCCGCCGGCATGCCGAACGGGAGTCCCGACAGTTCGGCGGCGACCGTATCCCGCCGTCTCTCCAGTTCGCTCACGTAGCCAGGCAGATCGGATGCGGAATGTTCGAGCGCAACCGCCGCGGCCTCCTGGGCTATGCCGACCGGTACCACGACATTGGCGAGCGACACGGCCACCAGATCCGGAATCAGCCATTCCGGCGCGACGATCCAGCCGACCCGCCAGCCGATCATGCGCAACTCTTTCGACGCCGCGCCGACCGTGACCGTACGCTCGGCCATGCCGGGCAGGCCGGCGGGATGGATGACCTTGCGTCCATCGAAGAGCAGCCGTTCCATCGCGCTGTCGAGGATCAGCAGCAGATCGTTCTGCACACACAGGCTCGCGATCAGTTGCCAGTCGGACGCATCGAAGAAGCCGCCCGAAGGCATCGACGGCGACATCAGCAGCATGGCCCGCGTTTTCGGACCGATTGCTGCCCGCAGTGCCGCCTGGTCCAGCTTCCATTCGCTGCCCGGCGTGAAGGTGAACGGGACTTGCTTAGGCACGCCGCCCGCCAGGCGGATGCGGTTCAGCAGACCGGCGTACGTCGGATCGGTGACGATGACTTCGTCGCCCGTCTCGACGGTGGCGAGCAGCGTATTCAGAATGCCGGAGAGTCCACCCGCCGACACCACCACCTGGTCGGCCGTGAAGCGCTGCCCCGAAAGCGCCGACACGTGGGCGGCAGCGCTCGCGCGCAGCCGATCCTGACCGACGAAGGGCAAATAGGAGTTGGCCGAGTCTCGCTGGATGGCTTCTCGGGTGAAGGCCAGCGCTTCCGAAGTGGGTGGGAGGTCGGTGTCGAGATTTTCGAGTCGCAAAAGGTCGACGTCGGCATGATCGGCGATCGACCCCATGCGATCGACGCCGATGCCGGCAATGTGCTGCAGACGGACAGGGCGGTGGCGGTGCATCGGACCTCCGATCTTGTTACAATTTTATAGATAATATATGCATGGTGGTCAGGATGAACTTTGAAGTCAAGGAGGAGCGCTCGCTGGCCGATCGGATCGCAATCGCATTGGCGGACCGCATCATCTCGGGCGTCATCGCGCCGGGGGAGTGGCTGCGTCAGGACCACATCGCGGCAGAGTTCGGCGCGAGTCATGTGCCGGTACGCGAGGCGTTCAGACGGCTGGAAGCGCAGGGGTTGGCCGTGGTGGAACCGCGACGAGGCGTGCGGGCGGCGCCGCTCGAGCCGGCGGACGTGCTTGAAATGGCCAAGATGCGTGCTGCTTTCGAGGCGCTGGCGTTGCGTGAGGCGATTCCCGCGCTCGATGCACGGGCGCTGGAGGAACTCGATGCGATCCTCGATCAGGAGGCCACGGCGCGTGGCATCGCCGTGCTGGGCACGCTGAATCTGAGGTTTCATCGGGCGTTGACCGCGCCGTGCGGGATGCCGCGGCTCGTCGCCGCGATTGGCGACATGCATCGGGCCAGTTCACGGCATCTGTATGCGACGTGGCAGCAACTCGACTGGCAGGATCGCTCGAACGACGAACATCGGGACATCGTTCGGGCGATACGTGAGGGGGATGTGGACGCGGCGTGTGCGGCTCTGTCCGCGCATATTCTGGCTGCGGGGGATGCGCTGGCTCAGGCGTTGCGTGGGCGGTAGGGATGTGGGTCAGGCCGGGGGCATTGACCGGTGCGGAAGGCTGGTATGGGGAATGGCTGGCGTTTTCTCTGGGGTAGCTATAGTCAAACGCGTCGGGCTGCATCCGGCCAGATGCGGTCAGTCGACAGGCCAGCGCAGATCGTCGGCGATTGACGGAACCGAGTAGGTCTGCGGCTAGAGACGGCCAATTTGAGACATTGGACTCTTGGAGTTAGATCGTCGACAATCTACCGCAATACGCTATCAGCTATCTATTTTTGAATGGGGGTTCAAGCGTACGTTCGACTCATTGCAATTCGGCGGTCGGTAACCTTTGACTTCCAACCATAGGCGGGAGCACATGACCTTAGATGACTGCGACCATATCTTTGACAAAGCCCTTGGCAGTGCGGTTGAGGCGGAGTTCTGTCATGTTGTGGCGCCCTTGTTCGATCATTACAAGATTCTCTCTGTCGACTGGGGTAGGGGTAGCATTTTCTGGCGCGCGCGTATCGTTCATGACACGATGTTTGAAAACCTTGCCGAAATGAATTATCCACCGTCTCACGTTGCACGAGTCGGACGCTTGAATGATGCAGGCTCTCCGTGCTTTTACGTTAGTGCAAGAAAGGAAACCGCAATTACTGAAATCGATGCTGAAGCAGGGCATTTTATTCAACTCGCGGGCTTCCGCGTGCTAGATGCCAATCCGGTACGATTAGCCCTAATTGGTGAATACTCGAATGTTCAAAAGGTTGGATACATGCACTTCGCAGGGCGCGATCCGGACATGGCTCTGAGTAAATTAATCAACTCGATGCCTCGACACGATGCATTGAGAATGGTTTATATAGACAAATTTTTTGCTCATGTGCTTGCAGATATTGATGCGAGCAAAAAAAATTACATGATGAGCCGCGCGCTAACTCAGGTGATTTATAGCAAATGCAAAGCTGATGGCATTGTTTTTCCCAGTGTAAAGGATCGGGGAGGCTTTAACTTAGGAGTTAAACCCGCTGCCTCTGATAGGAGTTTTCATAATGTTTGTTGCATTGTTGTTAGGCTTCGTGCAAGGAGGCGCTTCGGCCTCTTGGAGTTTGATATCATAAAATCTGCAAAATCGCTCGATTCTGAATCTAATTTTGTTTGGGATGATTCGCTTGCGGGGGAAAGAATTGGATTTTATGGGTTGAGCAAAGAGGAGTTTGAGTTGGCTGCTAGGGCTCCGGGCGATCCGAACACGTTGTTAGATGTTCTTCATCAAGGACGCCTTTAAATTGCGGTATGTGAGAATATTTCGCGAGTGGCTAACATTTTGAATGTCTGCTTTGTGGAGAATCGGAAGGCCGCTTCGGGTCGGTTACAGCCAAGCGCGTTAGGCTGCAGCCAGGAGCGGTCACTGGTACTCGGTGCCAGAATCGTCGACAATCCGACGATGGAGCATCTATCGGAACCGGTTAGATGCACAATAGAATTCGGAATAGCGCGATGACGAATGTACTCGTAGACACGACCAAAATTACGGACTGGCCTTCATTCCATCGGGTCTTCTCGCAGATCTTTGGTTTCCCCGCGTTTTATGGCAACAACATGGACGCGTTGATTGACTGTTTGAGTTACCTCGATGATCCCGAGGCCGCGATGACGAGCTTGCATGTCAGGCCGGGAGAGACGTTGGCGATACAGCTTGGCGCTGTCATCAGTTTCAGGAGGCGCTGTCCAGATCTATTCGAGGCTTTGCAAGACGCGTGCGCTTTCGTGAACTGGCGCCGTACGCGCGAGCATGGGGCCGCTTTGGTCGCACTGTCGTACTATGACTGAATCGAAGGCCGCACTGCGGCCATATACGGACGATCGCTGTCAATTCCGCTCGGACATTTGAACGTCGGTTCTATCCCCGGCACCGGACCTTCGATTAAGCGATCGTGCAATAATGCATCACGCACTGTGCCGACACCTAAACTTGGGCGACAATCTTGGAGCTTGATCAGCTGAAATTGCTGCTGCAGCAGCATTTTACCGATGGGCTTGTTATCGTCGTTGGCTCCGGTTTGTCCTGCGCTGAGGGCCTTCCAGGCATGGGCGAACTCGCCACCCATCTCCAGGCGACGATCGTGGATGGTTTATCCAAGGATGATCAGGATTGTTGGACCAAATTATCGCCCCTGATCTCAGCAAACGGCCTCGAAGCCGCGCTACTGGCGAGGCCGCCGACGCCCACGCTAGAAGTCGCTATCGTCGCGAAAACGGTAGAGTTAATTGCCCAACGCGAGCGCGATATCGTTTCAGAGGTCTTCACCGGAGTTCGTACTCTCCGCTTCACCCGCCTGTTGAAACATCTTCTGAAACCAACGGCTGGCGTGCCGGTGGTCACCACTAACTATGATCGGCTGTTGGAGATTGCGGCTGAGGAAGCAGGTCTCGGTGCGGACACGTTATTTGTGGGCCAGTTCGCCGGCCAGTTAAACGAACAAGAGAGCAGATTAAGCTTCTGTCGCGAAGTGACTCTAAAGGGGAAGACCGTACACTATCGCTATCGCCCTCGGGTGAACGTCTTCAAGCCGCACGGTAGCCTCGACTGGTACTACCGCGACGGCAAACCCGTTCGATACGCGGGTGACCTTCCTCAGCCACGCTTGATTATTACGCCAGGTCTTAACAAGTTTCGTCATGGCTATGAGAGTCCATTCGACCGACATCGCGAGCGTGCAAATGCGGCAATCGATAAGGCAAGTCGCTTTCTTGTTTTGGGCTACGGGTTTAACGACGACCACCTTGAGACGCACCTAACTCCTCGGATCAAAAGCGGAATCCCAACACTTCTGCTCACACACTCGTTGTCGGCCAATGCACTGCAGCTTGCACGTAGCCACGCGAACGTTATTGCTATCCAGCATGGCTCTGTTGACGGGCAAGATGGCTCATCGGTCTTCGTCGACTCGGCAGAGGACTTCGTGCCAGGACTTGCCCTATGGGATCTCAACCAGTTCATTCTAGAGGTACTTGAACCGTGATAGAAGCCGCTCTTCAGTTTTCTGACGATGACGAGATTGGTCGCGTTGCCTCCGTCGATACCAGTCGTGTTGCCGTCGATGTGACCAATTCAAGCCTCCTTACCCGCATCGGCATTGGTCAACTCATCGCTGTCCGTGGTATGACAGAGCGAGAATACCTTATTGCCATGACTGAACGAGTGACCCGTAGCATGCGGGAGGAGTTGCCAAACTCAGAAGAGCCTGGAGACGATGGTGGCCTTCTCGAGACGGTTGCGAATGACTGGGTTCAAGCCATCCTTATCGGCACTTTTCGCACAATCGAGGGCGCAAACGCTAACACTTTTAAGCGTGGTGCCGATAGTTTTCCACAAATTGATCGTGAGTGTTTCGTTATTGAGGGACCCAATCTCCAGCGTTTCATGGGCATTCTAGGAGCTGGCTTCGCGGAAGAAGAGCGGCTCAAACTTGGAACGTTCGTCGCGGACCGGTCGGCCGATGCCATCGCGAGCGGTGATAAGTTCTTTCAACGGCATGCAGCGATACTTGGAAGTACTGGTTCGGGCAAGAGTTGGGCGGTGGCACTTATCTTGGAACGAGCTGCGAAGCTGAAATTTCCCAACATTATTGTTTTTGATTTGCACGGTGAATATGCGCCACTTGCCAACAAGACAAATGACGGCTTTGCGCAACGTTTCCGCATTGCAGGGCCGGGTGATTTAGAAAAACCGGGCGATGATGCGTTGTTTTTGCCGTATTGGCTTCTGAATCGCGACGAGATGCTCTCGATGATCCTTGATCGAAGTGACCAGAATGCGCCGAACCAGGCATCGAGGTTTACGCTGCATGTCCGCACTCTCAAGGGGGAGACTCTCGAGAGAGAGAAGCGGGACGTGGTCAAGAAGACATTTACCGTGGATTCGCCAATTCCCTATGATATGAAGAAGCTCGTCAAGCTTCTAGAGACCGATAACACGACCAAAGGTGTTGGAAAAACGGGACCTGTCAAGGGCGAGTGGGAAGACAAGCTTACCCGCTTCCTATCGAGGCTGGAGGCGAAGCTCGACGATCGACGGTATGGATTCATGTTTGCCCCACCGCCTGCAGCGCTCACATATGACTGGCTGGCCAAACAAGTCCTGAAGCTTTTGACATCAAACGGCGGAATCGGTATCAAGGTCGTTGATTTCTCCGAGGTTCCCGCTGATGTGCTGCCGGTTGTGACGGGCACGTTGGCGCGGTTGCTCTATGATGTCCAATTCTGGATGCGCGCGAGCAAAAGAACGCCGGTCACGTTGCTGTGTGACGAAGCACACCTATATCTGCCAGTGCGCGATGATGCTGATGCAGTTCAACGGCAAGCACTCGGCTCGTTCGAGCGGATCGCCAAAGAAGGCCGAAAGTATGGCTTTTCGCTATTGGTGGTCAGTCAACGACCTGCCGACGTTAGTCGAACAATTCTCAGTCAATGCAACAATTTCCTCGCATTGCGGCTGACGAACGAGACTGACCAAGGAGTAATTAAGCGGTTGATGCCGGATTCACTAGCGGGCTTGGTCAGTATTCTCCCGCTTCTCGACACAGGAGAAGCACTGCTTTTAGGTGACGCCGTCTTGCTGCCGACGCGAATCAGGCTAGATATCCCCAAGATCACGCCGGACAGTGCAACAAGGGATTTTTGGCGAGAATGGGGAACTCAGGCGCCGCAGGAAGATGCAATCATATCGGCTGTCGAAAGTTTGCGGAGCCAAGCTCGTATTTGATACGCTGAAGCGGTCAATGAATACTATTGTGAGGCTGCACCAGCTTGTGGCCCACAATACAAAGCGTCCCGGATATTCGATTGGAAAAAGACGAATATCCGCAATGGTCGATCGTCCTTCCCCGTTGAGGATTTTCCAATGGCCGCTTGATATAGGAAGCGGCCGGTGAGATGCCACTGGCATGAAGGGCTCCTCCGGGTCGTTCAGAGCCATTCGCGGCCGTGGCCAGGTCTTCATTCCGCCCGACGGCTCACGACACCCTGCGCCGCATCCCCCGCACCTGCAGCCAGATGGCGGATATCAGGAAATAGAGCGCACCTACTCCCGCGTAACCCGCGATCTTAACGATCGCCGGCGGCATCGGCGCATGGCTTTGCAAAATGAAGAACAACCCGGCCAACGCCGATTGCGCGCCGCTCAGCACCATCACCCACTGCGCGCCGGCCTGCTTCCAGCGCCGCACGGCAGTGCCGAGCTGCAGCGCGCCGGACAGAATCGCCCATACGCCGAACACCGCGAGGACCGCGGGCAGGCCCGCATTCAACGCCGGAAATACCGCCAGTGTCGTGACGGCGCTGATCGCGACGTTGACCGCCTGCGTGCGGTTTGCCGCCATCCCGCCGCTGCGGGACAGGTCGACGAAATTGGCGAGCGCATCCCAGGCCGGATAAACGACCAGCAGGACCGCCGCGCCGGCCGCGCTCCGCCGGCCGACGGAAAACGCCAGCGCGACCCAGATCAGCGAGAACACCGCCCGGGAAAAGTAGTACCGCTTCAGCCAGTGTTCGTCGGCCAGGGCGTGGAATTCAGGGTAGCGATCAGTCATTTGCACTCCTTTTACATCGAAACGTCGTTCCGGCCGGCACGCAGGATGTCCGCCATGCGGATTCGGATGCGGCGCCGGCACGGATCTCCAGTGCGCCGAGTATCGCAATCGTCCGCGCCTGCCGCCATCGGTCAGATGTCCGATGGCGAAGTCCGCGGGGCGCTCCGCAGAGATGCGAGCGAACATCGCACCGTGTTGGCCCCGGGGCGCGCCGCCCGAGGCGCATGCCCCTGCACGCCGCGACGCCGTCGCGTATGATCGTTTCCCCGTCCTCGCGAATCTCTCCGCCCATCCGATGCCCGACGCCGAAGCCCGTCACGCCCCGCTGCGCATAGTCGACGCCGTGCGCGCGCTGGCCTTCATCGGCGATCTCAGCATGGGCCAGCCGACCGACCATTCGCCGCGCACCGGCTGGCTGGCGGCGCAGCTCGCGCACGCGGCACGATTCGATGCATCGGTGTGCGACACGGCTCGCGAGGTGGCGCTGTTGCGCTGGTCGGGCTGCACGGCGAACGCGGCGGGCTTCGCGCAGGTATTCGGCGATGACGTCGCGATCCGCGCCGCGATGCTCGAGAGCCGGCCCGCCATGGCTGAAGCGATCGGCAGCGCGGGTGTCGCGCTGATCCCGCTCGCGCAGATTCATTGCGAAGTCTCGGGCGAGGTGGCGCGAATACTCGGTCTGTCCAGCGCGACGGAAACCGCGCTGCGGCACATTTTCGAAACCTGGGACGGCAACGGGCTGCCTGCGCGGCTCGAACGCGAACAGGTGCCGCCCGCCGTGTCGATCGTCGCGCTGGCGGGCGACCTGGACGTGCTCAGCCGCACGTACGGCATCGAACAGGCCCTCGACTTGATCGGCCAGCGCGCGGGGTCACGTTATCCGGCCGTGCTCGTCGAGACTGCTGCGCGCGACGCACCGCGCTGGCTGGCGGCGCTCGAGCACATGGCGCCCGCCGACCTGGATGCCGCATTGGCCACGCCGGACATGCAGGGCGCGACGTCCGCCGAATTGATTGCGGACGTCATCGATCTGAAATTGCCGTGGATGACGGGTTTTTCGCGTTCGGTCGCGGCGACTGCGGCCGCCTGTTACGGCCGTCTTTCGCCGGACGAGGCCGCGCGCGAACGCGTGTACCGGGCCGGACTGATTCATGGCATCGGCAGGGCCGCGGTGCCGAACGATGTGTGGAATCTGCCGACGCGGCTGCCTGCGAGCGCATGGGAAAAGGTGCGACTCGTCCCGTACTGGACCGAGCGCGCCGGCAGGCAGACCGGCGCGCTCGGCGAAGCCGCGGTGCTTGCGTCGTATGCCTACGAGCGGCAGGACGGTTCGGGCTATTTTCGCGGCGCGCGCGATGTGGCGCTGACGCTCGAAGCGCGCGTGCTGGCGGCGTCGCTGGCGTGGGTCGCGTTGCGCTCGGCGCGTCCGTGGCGCGCGGCGCTGAGCGATGCGGCCGCCGCCGTCCAGTTGCAGGAAGAAGCGGCGTGCGGCCGGCTATGCGGCGAAGTGGTAGCCGCGCTCGTGACGGGCGGGACGCCCGTGCCCCGGCGCATCGCCACGGGCGCGTCGGCCGTTGGCCCGCGCCTGTCCGCGCGGGAAATCGACGTCCTGCGGGCAATCTCCCGCGGCGCGAGTAACAAGCAGGTTGCGCAGGCGCTCGCGATGAGTCCGAGCACGGTGCGCACCCATGTCGAGAAGGCGTTCCGCAAGCTCGAATGTTCGACGCGTGCCGCGGCGACCCTCAAGGCGTCGGCGCTGGGGCTGCTCTGACGCGCTCCGCGACGCGGATTCGCTTTCGTGTGTGCGCGGACGGCCCGTCGGGCCGGCGCGACCTTTGACGCTCCGCCTGTCCGGTGGCTTATCCCGCGTATCGAAGATGGCGGTTGCACCATTCAAGTCGACCAGTCGTTGATCCGTTCCCTGCGATCCGAGGCTGTCGCGTCGGTGTCGGCCCAACCGTACCCCAACGTCGCGATTGCGAAGTAGACGGCACCGACGGCTTCGCAGGAAAGCAGCGCGCCGGCCAGCGCCATTCGCGCTCCACCCGAGACCATTTGCGCCGGCGCGTCGGCGTGTTTCCCGCGATGCACTGCGGTGCCGATCCGAAACAGGCCCGACACGATAGCGAGCACGCCGAACGCACGCGGCAGGCCGCTCGCCAATGCGACGATGAAGATCTGACGTCCCGACATTGCAGTGATCCTCCCGGTCCGGTATCGCGTGACGGCTGCCTATCCTGACACCCGATCGTTCGCGGCGCCATCGGACAAGTGACCGATGGCGCCGGCCGAAACCGATGCATGGCGGCGCGCGATCGGCGCTACGACACGCGCGAGAACACGTCCGTGATGAGCCGATCGGGTTCGATGTCGGTGAACGCATCGATATCTGCCATGACGTCTGCCGTCTCCGCGGACGCGAACGCGGCGTCCAGCGCCGCACTGTCCTTGAAACGGCACATCGCCACGACGATCAGTTCGCTGTCCTCACGTGCTGGAAAGAAAGCGTCGATAGCGTCGAGCCCGTACGGCTTCCAGGATTTTTCCACCAGCGGAATGTGTTGTTCGACGTAGTAACGGGCATCGA
This sequence comes from Burkholderia sp. ZZQ-2, assembly GCF_050768715.1. Taxonomy (NCBI): domain Bacteria; kingdom Pseudomonadati; phylum Pseudomonadota; class Betaproteobacteria; order Burkholderiales; family Burkholderiaceae; genus Burkholderia; species Burkholderia sp. ZZQ-2. Next base: position 36,284 of record NZ_LDVA01000222.1, read on the forward strand.
ATCGCGTGCCCGCGGCTCGGCGATAGGAGACGATGAAATACATGAAGAACCTCCAGGTCGGACTGACGCGGCGATGAATGTCGGTACGGGAAAATACGGTCAAATACAAACGATCACGGCCGTTCGCGTTCGGGGCCGAAGCCCGGACGCGCGGCGGCCCGCATCGACGTATGAGCGGCGCCCGCCCGTGCAAGCGAGATGCCCAGCGCGGCGCCCACGGCGAGGAACACCGAGATCGACAGCAGTGCGACGATGAACGCATGCGCGATGGCCGCCGGATCCTGGCGCGTGCCGAGCGTCGTATAGAAAATGCCGCCGATGATCGCCACGCTCAGCGACGTGCTGACCTGCAGCGTCGAGCTGGCGATGCCGGCGATCATGCCGGACAGCGCCGGTGCGACGCGCCCCGTCACCATGCGCATGAGCGTCGGCAGCGCGAGACCTTGTCCGAAACCGATGACGAAGAGCACGACGGCGAGCGGCGCGGCAGCGAGCGGCATCCCGATCGGCGTGGCATCGATCAACCACGCGAGGCCGACGAGCCCGACGATCTCCAGACTCATGCCGAACGGATTGACGTAAGCGCCGATGACACGCGCGGAGGCAGGCGTCGACAACGGGCCGAGCAGGAACCCGACGCCGAACGGCAAGAACACGAGGCCCGCGCTCAGTGCGTCGACGTGCAACGCATTCTGCAGATACACAGAGAACAGCAGGAAGAACGCGCCGATCGAGTACAGCAGCAGCGCGATCAGCAACGCGCGGCCGAGCCCCGGTGCGCGCAGCGCGGCCGGATCGAGCAGCGGTGCGCCGCCGCGGCGGCCGAGCCGGCGCTCGTAGCGCCAGAAGAACCCGGCGAGGACCGGCACCGCGAGCAGCGACACCCATGCCCATACGGGCCAGCCTGCTTCGCGCCCCTCGATCAGCGGCACGATCAGCGCGCCCAGCGTCAGCATCGACAGCGCGGTGCCGCCGAGGTCGAGCTTGCGCGCATGCTGCGCACGCGTTTCCTTCAACAGCGGAATCCCGAACAGGACGACCAGAATCGCCAGCGGCAGGTTGACGAGGAAGATCGTGCGCCAGCCCAGATTCAACAGATTCAGCGAGATCAGGATCCCGCCCAGCGCCTGCCCGACCACGGCGGCGAGGCCGAATACCGCGCCGTACAAGCTGAGCGCGAGCGGCTTTTCCGCTTCGGGGAAGATCGCCTGGATCGAAGCGAGCGCCTGCGGCGCCATGATCGCGGCCGTCACGCCCTGCAACGCGCGGCCGACGATGAGCGTCCACGGCGAACTGGCGAAACCGCACAGCGTCGAGGCGATCGCAAAGCCGATCAACCCGAGGAAAAACACGCGGCCGCGGCCGAACAGGTCGCCCAATCGCCCGCCGGTGATCAGCGTCACCGCGTACAGGCCCGCATACGATGAAATGACGAGTTGCTCGGCCGACGACGAGGCGCCCAGTTCCGCGCGGATCGACGGCAGCGCGACGTTGACGATGAAGAAATCCAGCGGCGGCAGGAACGCGCCGACGAGCAGGACCGCAAACATCGCCCAGCGGCGCGGGTCGGGTGATACGGGGTCATTCCGTGACATGGATGGCTCTCCATACGGAACCAATCGGTTCCAAATTGGGTAAAAAAATATCAGTCGAGGATGCGCATCGTGCGGTCGACCAGCGCGAGCATGTCCTGCTCCGACACGCCGGTTTTGCCCAGCACGCGCATGCCCTCGATCTGGCAGACGAGCAAACGCGCCAGCACCTGTTCGTCCTGTTCGGCGATCTCGCCGCTCGCCTGGCCACGGACGATCGCACCGGCATAGAGCTGTTGCAGCCGCCGGAACATGCGCCCGGTGCGCTCCGCGACATCCGCGTCGCGCGCGGCCAGTTCCGTGGTCATCGCGACCGCGAGACATCCGCGCCGGCCCGCCTCGCCGACGGACAGGCGCGCATAGCGCAGCAGCGAATCGCGAATCGCATCCTTGACGGCGCCGGGTTGCGACAGAATGTCCGCGGTCGCCTTGAGCCCGTCGGCCATGTACAGGTCGAGCGCCGCCAGCAGCAGCGCCTTCTTGTCGCCGAACGCCTTGTACAGGCTACCGCGCGACAGGCCGGTGCCGGCCATCAGGTCGGGCAGGGACGCGCCTTCGTATCCGCGGTCCCAGAAAACGTCCATCGCGTCGCGCGCGGCATCGCCAAGTTCGAATTCGCGTGGGCGGCCCACGCCAGCCGGATTTGCCATTGATCGGTGTCGCAAACGATGCGGTGCCAAAAGTTGGATGCATTATATGGACCGATCGGTTCCGATGTCAACGCATGCCTGTCGACCGGGCGCGGCGAGGGCCGCCTCGCGGACGGCCCGGATTCATCCGATCAGTCGAGCCCGCCCTGGCACAGGTACTTGATCGACAGATAATCGTCGAGCCCGTAGCGCGAGCCTTCGCGACCATAACCCGACTCCTTCACCCCGCCGAACGGCGCGGCCTCGCTCGCGAGCGCGCCTTCGTTGATCCCGACGATGCCCGTTTCAAGCCGCGCCGACACGCGCGCGATGCGCCGCACGTCCTGCGTGTAGAAATACGCGGCGAGCCCGAACGGCGTGTCGTTCGCGGCATCGACCGCTTCGTCCTCGGTGTCGAAGCGAAACAGCGCGGCGATCGGGCCGAACGTTTCCTCGCAGGTCAGCTGCATGTCGGCGGTGGCGTCGGCGAGCACCGTCGGCGCGTAATAGTTGGGGCCGAGTTCGGCCAGACGCTTGCCGCCGGCGAGCACGCGCGCGCCGCGCTCGATGGCGTCGCCGACGTGGCGGGCAATCTTGTCCACCGCACGTGCGTTGATCATCGGGCCGATCTGCGCGGCCGGGTCGGTCGCCGGCGCGACTTTCAGCGCGGCGACGCGCGCCGCGAGCTTCGCGGCGAATGCGTCGTAGACGCCGGCCTGCACGTAGACGCGATTCGGCGACACGCACGTCTGCCCGCCGTTGCGGAACTTGGCGGCCATCAGCCCGTCGACCGCGGCGTCGAGCTCGGCGTCGTCGAAGACGATGAACGGCGCGTTGCCGCCGAGCTCCAGCGACAGCTTCTTCAACGTCGCCGCCGATTCGCGCGCCAGCAGCTTGCCGACAGGCGTCGAGCCGGTGAACGTGATCTTGCGCACGCGGCCGTCGGCGAGCCAGTCGGCCACTGCATCGATGCCACGTTCGCGCGATGCGGCGATCAGGTTCAGCACCCCGGGCGGTACGCCGGCTTCCTGCGCGAGAAACGCGAGCGCGAGCGCGGTCAGCGGCGTGTCCTCCGCCGGCTTCGCGACCACCGTGCAGCCGGCCGCGAGGGCGGGCGCGATCTTGCGCGCGATCATGGCGAGCGGGAAGTTCCACGGCGTGATCGCGGCGACGATGCCGATCGGCTCCTTCACCGCGCTCAGCCGCTTGCCGCGCTGCTGCTGCGGAATCAGGTCGCCGTACGTGCGTGTCGCTTCCTCGGCGAACCACAGCACGTAAGACGCGCCGTATGCGACTTCGCCGCGCGCTTCCGCGAGCGGTTTGCCCTGTTCGCGCGACATCAGTTTCGCGAGATCGTCGGTATGCGCCACGATCGCGGCATGC
>NZ_LDVA01000223.1:0-21449 GCF_050768715.1 Burkholderia sp. ZZQ-2
TGCGGCGGCGCGCTCAGCGGCAGCACCAGTGCGCTCCAGAAGATGCTGAATGCCGCGAACATCAGCAGCGCGATCGCGCCGCGCACGCGCAGCACGCGTTCGTCGCGCAGCAGCGACACCATCGATCGCAGCAGCGCCGCGTAGCCGATGCGCTCGCGCGGCCCGTTCTCGTCCGGCAACAGTCGCGACAGCACGACGAGCATGGCGATCGCGAGCGCGCCGGATACCAGATAGACGGCCCGCCAGCCCGCGATGTCGGTGACGACGCCGGCCAGCGAGCGTGCGGCCAGCAACCCGACCACGACACCGCCTTGCGCGGCACCCACCACGCGCCCGCGTTCGCCGGCGCCTGCGAGCGCGGCCGAGCAGGCGATCAGCCCTTGTGTCATCGCGGTGCCGAGCAGCCCGACCGCGACCATCCCTGCCAGCAGCGCGATGCGCGTCGACGATGCGGCGACGCCGATGCAGGCCGCCGTCAGCAGCAGAAGCTGCACGGCGATCAGGCGCTTGCGGTTCAGCAGGTCGCCGAGGGGCACGACGAACAGCAGCGCGAGCGCACAGCCGAGCTGCGTCGCGGTGATGACGCCGCCGACGGCCGCCTGCGACACGCCGAAATCCCGCGCGATCGAATCGAGCAGCGGCTGCGCGTAGTAGACATTCGCGACGCTGGCCGCGCAGCAGACGGCCAGCGCCGCGACGCGCGCCGTGGACAGGGTGCCGACCGCGGCCGGATGCGCGGCAGGCGCGGATGCGTTCGATGCAACGGTGCCGGAACGACAGGAAGACGCCATGGATTTCCTCGCGCAAAGTAGTTGCAAATTGAAACTGGTGTGAGTGTAGGAAAAGTGGTTTTAAAATGCAACCTGTTGTGCGGCGGGCGAGACGTCCGTGCACGGATGGCCGGCGTTGCCGCGAAGGCGGCCGGCACGATTGCGGAGAGGCACATGGCCAGGCAGAAAAGTCTTGCGGATTCGCCGTGCCCGGTGGCACGGGCGACCGATATCGTCGGCGATCGCTGGGCATTGCTGATCGTGCGCGATGCGTTCGACGGGGTGCGCCGGTTCGGCGATTTCCGCGCGAGCCTCGGCGTCGCGAGCAATATCCTGTCCGACCGGCTCAGGATGCTCGTGGATGCGGGCGTGTTCGACGTCGTGCCGGCGTCGGACGGCAGCGCGTATCAGGAGTACGTGCTGACCAGGAAGGGCGAAGGGCTGTTCCCGGTGATCGTGATGCTGCGGCAGTGGGGCGAGGCGAACCTGTTCGCGCGAGGCGAGCCGCATTCGGTGCTGGTCGACCGCCAGACCGGGCGCGCGATCCGCAAGCTCGCGCTGCGCCACGACGACGGCCGGCCGGTGAAGGCGGGCGAGACGGTCGTGAAGAAGGTCGGCGACGAAACGGGCGCACAGCGGCGATGAGCGTCGTGCGCGACGGCTGCACGGTCGGATAGACTGTCGCGATCGTTGCCGACCGGAACTGCATCGCCATGTCCCATCCGCTGGATTCCGTCGCTTATCGGCTGTTGCTCGACCTGCAGCGGCGCATTCACGACTTCTGCGAGCGCGAGGGCGCCGAGTACGGGCGCGACCATGCCGATCCCGCGGAGCCGCTGTGGCAGACCGATTTCAACCATGTCACCGTCGCGCCGATGCGGGCGGGGCTGCACGTCCGGTACTTCGGCGGCGCCTGGGAGGAACCGTTCGACTGGACGCTGCAGTGTCTGGCGTTGCGGGACGTCGCGGATCTCGTGACCGACCTCGCGTTCAGCGGCATCGACGAAGGGGCGAACGGCACGCGCGAATGGGATTTCGGGCCGCTGCTCGATTCGGATGCGCGCTTTCCGATGCTGCGCTCGCTGTATGTGCGGCCGACCGAGCCGGCCGATCACAACCAGTCGATGATCGTGCGTCGCGACCTGATCATGCAGGAGGGCGGCGAGATTGCCCGCTTTGCCGCGAAGGCGCCGTTTCTCGCCGAGCTGACGGTGCCGAACGCGCCCGATGCGCGCTTCTTCGATGTGCCGCTTGCGCATCTCGAGCGGCTGCGCATCGGCGGCGGAGACGACACGCAGCAGTTCATCGACCATCTGGCGGACTGCGACAACCTGCCGTCGCTCGGCTGGCTCGATTTCTCCGAGTCGACCGCCTTGCATTCGACGTGGAAGCGCGAGCGCGACGCCGGCAGCGTGACGTCGTTCGACGCCTACGAGCGCCTGCTGAAGAGTCGCGCCGGCCAGCGGCTCCGCACGCTGACGCTGAGAAACACCTGTCTCGACCGGGAAGCGCTCGAAGCGCTGCAGGCGCTGCATCCGCGGCTATCGTTCATGGTGATCCAGGCCGGCAGCGGCGGTTACGTGAGTCACTTCAAGGACAACGTGTTTCCGTGGCGTCACCTGATCCAGCGGGACCCCGGCGACGCATGACCGCAGCCGTTCAATCGGCCGCCGGCACGGCCTGACGCACGGACGATGCGCCGCGATGCGCATCGGGCCGCACCAGCGTCGCGAGCAGTGCGGCGGCGACCAGCAGCGCGACCGACACGGCCGTTTCGATCCGCAACCCGTCCACGACCTGCGCCGCGCCGCCGCCGCCGGCGAGTGCGCCGAACGCGGCCACGCCCATCGCGCCGCCGGCCTGCCGCGCGGTATTCAGCACGGCCGACGCGATGCCGGCCCGTTCGGGCGCGACCGACGCGAGCACGGAGGTCGTCATCGCCGGCACCGCGAAACCCATGCCCGACGGAATCAGCAGAAACGGCACGAGCAGGATGGCCAGCGGCGTCGACGCGTCGATGAAGTGCAGCGATCCGTAGCCGAGCGCGGCGACGAGCGCGCCCGCCAGCATCGGCGCGCGCGGGCCGTGACGCGCCACGACGCGGCCGCTCGCGAGGTTCGACAGCAGGAAGCCGCCCGTCAGCGGCAGGAACGCGAGGCCGGCCTGCAACGCCGATTCGCCGCGTGCGCGCTGCAGGTACAGCGCGAGCACGAACACGGTGCCGTAGTACGTGAGGTTCACGCAGATCCCGAACAGCACGGCCGCGCTGAACGTGCGATGGCGGAACAGCGACAGCGGCAGCATCGGCGTGGCCGTCCGCGTTTCCACCGCGACGAATGCGAGCGCGGCGAGCGCCGCCAGCGCGAAACCGCCGGCGACGACCGGGTGCGTGAAGCCGAGCGGACGCCATTCGATCACGGCGCCGGTCAACGCGGTCAGCATCGCGATCGCGATGAACTGGCCGCGCAGGTCGAGTGCGCGGACGGAGCGGGATGGCGCGGCCGGCGTTGCCGCCGCACGGCGCGCAGGTATCCACGCAAAGGCGGCCGCCAGCCCGGCCGCACACAGCGGCAGGTTCACGAGGAAGATGCCGCGCCAGCCCCACGCCGCGATCAGCAGGCCACCGACGACCGGGCCGGCCGCGATCGAAATCGACCCGGCCGCCGTCCACCAGCCGACGGCCCGCGCGCGCCGGCGCGGGTCGTGCCGGCACGCGTCGTTGAGCAGCGCAAGCGAATTGGGCAGCATCGCCGCGGCGCCGACGCCTTGCAGTGCGCGCGCCCCGATCAGCATCGCGGGCGCGCTCGCGGCGCCGCACGCGAGCGAAGCAAGCGCGAACAGCACGAGGCCGGCGATGTACAGGCGGCGCGGGCCGAAGCGGTCGCCGAGCGCGCCGCCCGACAGCATCAGGACCGCGAACGCGAGCGTGTACGCATCGACGACCCACTGCAGGCCGGCGACGGGCAAGCGCAGGTCGCCGGCGAGATGCGCGAGCGCGATGTTGACGATCGTCACGTCGAGCTGCGTGACGACGAAACCGGTGCTGACGGTCGCGACGACCCGGGCGAGCGCGGGCTGGAAGGTGGAGGAGGGGATGGTCGTGTCCATGCGCCAATCGTAGGGCGCGGCCGGCCGGCGATGTTTCAGCGGGACGTGAAGCGTCGAAGCGCCGGGGACGAAGGAGCAGGGCGGCGAGCGGGACGAAGCAGGGACGAAGCAGGAGCGAAGAATGCTGCGCGCGGGCCGACGTGAGCGCCGTGTGCCCGACCGTGCCGCTACGACCCGTGGCGACGCGCGCTCAGCGCGGAACCCTGGCTGCGTTCAATGGCGCTCGCCGCGCCAGCGACCCGGCGCAACGCCGAAGCGCTTCGTGAACGCATGCGTAAACGTGCTTTGATCCGCGAAGCCGACCATCCCGGCGATATCGACGAGCGGATACCGGCCATCCGCGAGCAGGATCACGGCCGCGTCGAGCCTCAGCCGCTGCAGGTAGCGATGCGGCGTTTCGCCGAACGCATCGACGAACAGTTGATGAAAGCGGCGCATCCCGTAGCCGCAGTGCGCGGCGAGATCGGCGATGCGTAGCGGCTCGGCGAGCCGCGCGCGCAGCCAGCGGTCGATGCGCGCGAAATCGAGGCCCGATGCGGGCGCGGGGATGTCGCGTTCGTCGAGCAGTGCGCCGCACAGCCGGGCGGCGGCCTGCCACTGGAAACGGTGCGCGGCCGCGTGCGGCGCGTCGGTGGCAGGCGCTTCGAATTGCGCGGCCGCCGCCGCGATCTGCGCGACCAGTGACGTCAGGGCCGGATCGATTGCCACGGCGCGCGCGCTGTCGAACAGCCGCTGCGGCACCGCGAGTGACGCGAGGGGAAGATTGAGCACGAGCTGGCGATTTTCGCCGAGGCCCGCGTAATCATGGCGCGCGCCGGCTGGAACCAGCCAGGCGCGGTGCCGGTCGAGACGTTGGCTGACGCCGTTCACCGCCATCACCATCGCGCCGTCGATGCCGAGCACGATCTGGTGAAAGTCGTGCACGTCCGACGCTTCGAGCGCGTCGTAGCGTTGCAGCTCGACGGTGGGGGACGGAAGGTGTGCCATGGGGCGGGGCGTCAGCCGGGGGGCTCGTGTGCCGTGTCAGATGGCGAGCAGTTCGACTTCGAACACGAGCGTCGCATTCGGCGGAATCACGCCGCCTGCGCCGCGCGGGCCGTAACCGAGTTGCGGCGGGATCGTCAGGCGACGCACGCCGCCGACCTTCATGCCCTGCACGCCTTCGTCCCAGCCCTTGATGACCATGCCGCCGCCGAGCACGAACGCGAACGGGTCGTTGCGATCCTTGCTCGAATCGAATTTCTGACCGTCGGTCAGCCAGCCCGTGTAGTGGACGCTGACGGTCTGGCCGGCTTGCGCTACGTCGCCGGTGCCTTCGGTCAGGTCTTCGTATTTGAGGCCCGATTCGGTCGTGATGACAGACATGACTTCTCCTGAAAAAGGATGGGTAAAACCGCTATTGTAGGCGAGCGCGCTGCGGGCCGCCGCTCATGGCTTTCGGCCGGTCGCACGCGTATCGCGGACGGCGGCGGGCCGTCGCGGCCGCGATCGCGCGGAACGCAAATGGAACGCGCGTTTGAATTTCCGGCCCGCCCCGCGACCGAGGTTGCACCGCGCGAGTGCGACGCGCGTATGAATCGGTGCTACCGGGGTGCTCGTCCGCATGCCGCGCTGCGTTGCCGGATACCGTGAAATGCCCGCCACGCGGGGCTTCCGGGCCACCGCTGCGATGCGGTGCCGACTGCCGTGAATGGCTCGCGTGCGGTCACATGCGTTCGAATTCCGCCGTGTCCGAACGCCGTTCGAACGCCGTTTTTTCCGCCTTTTCGACCGTGCCCTGTTTGGAAGCGCGCATCTACCGCGCGGCTTGCGCGCGCCGCCGCGGGCGGCCTATCTTTACAGCTGTCGATGTCAAGATTTTGGCGGTGCGCGATGCGCCGCCCGGGCCCGCGCCGGCCGCGTCGGACGACGCGCCGGGCCGCTCCGGAACCAGGAGAACGATGAACATGAAGTCAGCCGCTTCCGCCACCGCAGCCGGAATCATGCCGGTGCGCCGCGACCTGCGCTTCGACCTGCCGGTCGAACGCGCGAAGGACTGGCATGGCCTTGGGTCGCACGTGACCCATTTCTTCAACGCGCTGTCGCTGCTGTTCCCGGCCGGCGAGCGCTTCTTCATGGATTCGGTGCGCAACTATCGCGACCGGATCGACGATCCCGTACTGAAGCAGCAGGTGCTCGGCTTCATCGGCCAGGAGGCGATGCACACGCGCGAGCACGTCGAGTATAACGAGCTGATGCAGGCGAACCACCTGCCCGCGCGCAAGCTCGACAAGCGCGTGTGGGCGGTGCTCGGCTACATGAAGCGCAAGCTGCCGCATTCGGTGCAGCTCGCGCACACGGTCGCGGCGGAGCATTACACGGCGATGCTTGCCGACTGGCTGCTGCGCGACCCGACGCGCCTTGAAGGCTCGGTCGAGGGCTACCGCCAGATGTGGATCTGGCACGCGCTCGAGGAAACCGAGCACAAGGCCGTGTCGTTCGACGTGTGGAACACCGTGATGGCGCCGGGGCTGCGTCGTTACCTGATCCGCATCGGCGTGTATCTGCTGACGACGCTGACGTTCTGGCCGACCGTGTTCCTGATGCACGCGACGCTGCTGTGGCGCGATCGCGGCGCCGGCCATCACGTGCGCGGCATGCTGCGGATGATCGCGTTCCTGTACGGGCCGCGCCGCGGGCTGTTCCCGCGCATCGCAGGCGAATGGCTGAGTTTCTTCCGGCCGGGCTTCCATCCGTGGGATCACGACAATCATCACCATCTCGCGCGCGTCGACGCGCTTGCCGCCGCCTACGGCGAACACGGCGGCACCCCGGCCGGCCGTGGTCGTGCGAACGCGCCGGCGCCGCTCGCATCGGGCCGTTGATCCCTCCGCTGCGCCGGCGTGCGCGGGATCGGGCCGAGCATGTTGCGTTCCTGCATCAGCCGGCTTCCTCTGACGATTGACCGAAATCAATTCGAACCGGCCGGGCGGGCATCCCGGCGGCCGGTCGACCGGCCGCGCACGCATGCGCGGCCGGGCCGATCCTGTCGGTGCCGCATCGCCCGCGAACTCCGTGCGCCAGCACCGGCGCGGCTTTGCGCGTCGCGCGGCCACCCGTGGACCGCCCGCGCCGCGCACGCCACCGGGATAACACCCATCTAGTCGCGCGCCGGCCACATCGATATACCGTTGATGACGCTGTCCACCTCACGCGCGATTCATGCACGGGGGGATTTTATTCGGACGGAAATGCGGCCAATATGTCGGTTCGATCGAGGTTCGTCGCACGCGGCGGCGAGCCGGGCGCGCGATACCAATGCCAAGCGGGGAACAACGATGGTTGCTAGGTCACCTGACGCAAACGGGCACACGGCGCCCGAGATGACGCATGTGTCCGTCACCGCGCCCGAGGATGGACGCAAGCTGTTCGTGATCATGCGTTCGCCCGACGAGCCGTTGCTTGCGCAACTGCGCGGGCTGGGCTGGGAAGTCTCTGTCGCGAAGACAGCCGGCGCCGCGCAGAACATGACGTCCGGCGTGAGCGTTGCTGCCGGGCTGGTCGATTTCTCCGGGTTCACGTCGCGCGAGTATCCCGCGCTGAAGGCGTGCCTGAGCCAGCCGTCGATCGGCTGGATTTCCATCGCCCAGGCCGGTATCACGATCGGCCCGGCCGTGCGCGAGCTGATCCGCAGCTACTGCTTCGACTACGTGACCCTTCCGTTGCCGTACGAGTGGATTTCGCACGTGCTCGGTCACGCGCGCGGGATGGCCGCGCTCGATCGCGTCGATGGCGCGGCCTACGCGGCGTCGATCGGCGAACACGGGATGATCGGCAACTGCGAGGCGATGCAGCAGCTGTTCAGCACGATCCGCAAGGTCGCGAAGACGGACGCGAGCGTGTTCATCTCGGGCGAGTCGGGCACCGGCAAGGAGCTGACGGCGCTCGCGATTCACGAGCGTTCCGGCCGGGGCAAGGGGCCGTTCATCGCGATCAATTGCGGCGCGATTCCGCATCACCTGCTGCAGTCGGAACTGTTCGGCTACGAGCGCGGCGCGTTCACCGGCGCGAACCAGCGTCGCGCGGGCCGGATCGAATCGGCGAACGGCGGCACGCTGTTTCTCGACGAAATCGGCGACATGCCGGTCGAAAGCCAGGCGAGCCTGCTGCGCTTCCTGCAGGAAGGGAAGATCGAGCGGCTCGGCGGGCAGGAATCGATTCCGGTCGACGTACGGATCATCTCGGCCACCCACGTGGATCTCGACGGCGCGGTCGAGGCCGGGCGCTTTCGCGCCGACCTGTATCACCGCCTGTGCGTGCTGCGCATCCATGAGCCGCCGCTGCGCGCGCGCGGCAAGGACATCGACATCCTCGCGCACTACGTGCTGCAGAAGTACAAGGCCGATAGCGGTCGCAAGATCAGCGGCTTCACGTCGGCCGCGCTCGACGCGATGCGGCGCTACGAGTGGCCCGGCAACGTGCGCGAGCTGATCAACCGCGTGCGGCGCGCGATCGTGATGGCCGAGAGCCGGCTGCTGACGCCGCACGATCTCGGGCTCGATACGCCGGGCGAAACCGAACCCGTGACGCTCGAACAGGCGCGGGCGCTCGCCGAGCGCACCGCGATCGAGAATGCGCTGCTGCGCAACGATCACCGCATCAACAAGGCCGCCGCCGAACTCGGCATTTCGCGGGTGACGCTCTACCGGATGATGATCGAGCACGGGCTGAACGACCACGACAACAACGGCGACAACGGCGGGCACGACGGCGCGCCGTCGGGCGACGCGGGGCATCAGCGGGTCGGCTGAGCGGCGCACGCGCGACGCGTGAGCCGGTTCAGCGATAGGTCCAGAGCCGGTGCAGCACGAACGTGACGGGCGGCACGCACAGCACGACCGCGACGACGCTCCACGCGCGTGCCAGCCCGAGCGTCACGGCGCCGTGCGCAAGCAGCATCGTCACGACGAGGCCGACCATCGCGACGGCGAGAAAGCGCATGAAGTTGCCCCACGTCACGGGCGACGAAAAACTCCACAGCGTGTTGGCGAGATACGAGAACGCGGTCGAGCAGGCGAATGCGACCGCGTTCGCGGTCACGGGCGTCGCGTCGAACAGCGCGAACATCGCGGCCGCGATCAACGCATGCAGCGCGGTCGAACCGAGGCCCGACACACCGAAGCGAATCAGTCTGGCGCGTTCGGCGATATAGAGGGTACGGATCATCGGCGGGGCGATCGTTCGGGCGGTGGGGCGGCGTGTGGGGTGTCGTCGTGCGGCACGGCATCCGCCGGCCGGAGGCGCCGATGCGAACACGACGCATCGCCGGTTTCGCAGTATAGCCGTGCGCCCGGCCGGCCCGGTACCGGCGGATGGATCGCGCGGGCAACCCGCGGCCCGCGTGCTGCCTGCGGCATGTAAAGCGCATGAAACATTTCGCGTCGGCGGCCATGCGAATTTGCATCGCGAATTGGCGTGAACGGCTGGCCGTCCATCGGTAAAAATGCCGTGCTTCATTGTTCAGCCTTATCCGGCAAGCCAGGGCCGCCACGCGGCCGGCGCGTGCCGCGCGCCGCGTGTTTCAGTTTCGCAACTTCCCGCATTCGGTACCCGTTCCGGCCGCCACGCTGCCCGGCCGGCCCCTTGTCCGGACAGGCTCGCGCGAAGCTGGCCCGCTCCTTGCGAAAGTGGGCGTGCGAAGGTCGACGATGCACGGTCCGTCCGGTTCGGCAGCGAACCCTGTCAGTACCGGCCAGGACACGGTCCGCGGGGATGCGGCGGCGGAGCGCGGCGCAACAGCCGCGTTCCGGCGAGCACGGAGCGTCGTCGCCTGATCGTCGGGGCACCGGCCTCGTCCGGTTGCCGGAACAACCATCAGACTGATACGGGGTAGAAAAATGATCGATCGCCACACGCCGCGGCCGGCAGGCCGCGATCGCAGTGATGTGGAGCATCGCCGGTCGCATGTCGTTCTCTCGGCCGGCCGGCATGCATCGACAGGCCATCTCTCCGCGCCCGGTGCGAGGCGGATCCGGCTGATTGCCGGTCATCCGCGCCGGGTCGGTACTTTCCTGCACGCGAACCCGATTCGCAAGGGCATGTGCGCTCGGGCGCCGGTACCTCGACGCCCGGTCTTCGCCTATTGACCGAAGCCGCACGATATCCGTTCGCGCCGGGCATCGTCGCCGCGAACGATTGATCTGCAATCCGAATGAGGCGCGAGGGTCTTGCCGCGCGCGCGACGGATGATGCATTCGATGCGACGGCAAACGGCGTCATGCCGTTGCCGTCCGGTGGTGAGGGGAGGGGCGGTCGGACGCGCGCGACGGGAGTGGCGCCCGTACGCGCGCGACGCCGTTTCAGCCGCCGTAGATGTCGAAGTCGAAGTACTTCGACGCGAGCCGCTTGTAGGTGCCGTCCTTGACCATGTCGAGGATTGCGCCGTCGATCTTCGCCTTCAGGTCGGTGTCTTCCTTGCGCAGCCCGATGCCGGCGCCGATGCCGAGCACCTTCTCGTCGACGAGCTCCGGGCCGACGAACGTGTAGTTCGCGCCGCGCGACGATTTCAGGAACCCGATCGCGGCCTGTACTTCATCCTGCAGCGCCGCGTCGAGGCGGCCCGAGGTCAGGTCCGCGTACACGCCGTCCTGGTTCTGGTACGACACGACGTTCGCGCCTTGCTTGCCCCAGTACGCCTTTGCGTACGTTTCCTGCGTCGTGCCCTGCTCGACGCCGATCGATTTGCCCTTCAGCGATTCGGCCGTCGGCAGCAGCGGCGAGCCCTTCTTCACGACGAGCCGCGTCGGCTGGTTGTAGATCTTCGTCGTGAAGCCGATCTGCTGCGCACGCTGCGGCGTGATCGACATCGACGACAGCACCGCGTCGAACTTCTTCGCCTTCAGCGCCGGAATCATCCCGTCGAAATCGTTCTCGAGCCACACGCACTTCGCCTTCAGGCGCGCGCAGATCTCGTTGCCGAGGTCGATGTCGAAGCCGACGAGCTTGCCGTCGGGCGCCTTCGACTCGAACGGCGCGTAGCTGGCGTCGGTGCCGAAGCGGATGGTGGTCCAGTCCTTCGCGACGGCGGGGCCTGCGGATACCGCGAGCAGGGCGATCGAAACAGCGGCAATCAGTCTCTTCATGGTGCGTTCCTTGGCGGGGTGCTTCCGGTTCTGTGCGACACGGTTTCACGGACCCGAGCCGCATCTGCGCGCGGTGTCCGCACGGCCATTAACGCAGAAAATAAAATCAGAGTCCAGAATGGACAAAAAATATCGTTTCGCCGGATGCGTGAATCGGTCGCCGGGTGCCGACCCTTGCAAAAATACGAAAATGGACTAATATTGTTAGTAAATTCGTTTCGAGACTAACGATCATGTCACAGCCCGCCTACGAATCGCATTCCTCCCCGCCGCAGGCCTCGGTCGCGCAGATGTCGGCGGCCGGCCTGCGTGCGTTTTTCAACATCGCGCGCGACTGGGAGCTGACGATCGACGAACAGATCGTGCTGCTCGGGTCGCCCGGCCGTTCGACGTTCTTCAAGTGGAAGGCCGCGCCGGAATCGGCGCGGCTACCGCGCGATACGCTCGAGCGGCTATCGCTGCTGCTCGGCATCTACAAGGCGTTGCAGATCCTGCTGCCGCAGCCGGCCGCAGCCGATGCGTGGGTCAAGCGGCCCAACGACGCGGCGCCGTTCGGCGGCAAGCGCGCACTCGACCGGATGCTCGCCGGCAACGTCGGCGATCTGGTCGCCGTCCGGCAATATCTCGACGCGATGCGAGGTGGCTGGGCGTGACGATGCCGATCCAAGCACAACAATGGCCCACGACCGCGGTCGACTGGGCGCCTGCCTATCGCGTGATTCCCACCCGTTTTCCGGCAATCAACCTGTTCGACCGCGTTGCGTCGGCGGACGATTTCGACGCGCTTTACGCGCTCGAATCGCTGACCAACGACCGCATTCGCAACGAAGTCGGCACGCTCGACCTCGTCCCGCCCGCCGAACGTCGCTACGGGCAGGGCTGGGGGCCGATCATGGCCGCGTTCACGCACCTGAATCCGCAGGGCAGCCGTTTTTCCGACGGCAGCTACGGCGTGTTCTACTGCGCGCGCTCGCGCGATACGGCGATCGCCGAAACGCGTTATCACAGCGCGCTGTTCCTGGCAGCGACGAAGGAGCCGCCGATGCGCCAGCAGATGCGGCTCTATACGGTGATCGCGCAAGGCGACGTGGCTGACGTGCGCATGTGGCCGAAACGCGATCCGGCGTTGCTGCACCCGCTCGATTACAGCGCCGGGCAGGCGCTCGGCCGCGCGGTGCGCAATGCCGGCGGTGCGGGGATCGTCTATCCGTCGGTGCGCGACCCGCGCGGCGAGTGCCTGGCGGCGTTCCGCACCGCGCTGCTGCGCGATTGCCATCACGCGGCCTACCTCGAATACAACTGGAACGGCTCGGCCGTCGATGCGGTGTTCGAACTGAACCAGGTCGGCTAGTGGGCGCTCGCGGGCATCAGGGCAACGGCCAGTCGCCCGCGTGGCGTTCGCGCGCCTCGGCCTGCGTCATCGACCAGGTGCGCCCGGTGCGCGGCTCGACGAGCGTGAGCCGCCCGGCAGGTGCGAACGCACCCGTGTCGATGAACCATTGCGCGCCGATCCGCTGCGGTGTGCGCACCGGCGTGTGCCCGGTGCAGGTCAGCGACAGCCCGGCCTGTCGCGCCGGATCGGCGAGCCCCTGGACGAGATCGCGGCCCCAGATCAGCCGTTCGCGCACGTCGTGCGAATAGCTGCCCGTGTCGAGATCGGCGTCCGAGCCGAAGAATTCCGCATGCAGCACGTTGAAGCGCCCGGGGCCGTCGCCGATCACGCGCACCAGCGGCAGCACGTCGACGCGCGCCGCGTGCGCGTGCAGCCGTTCCGCAGGCAGGTCGGCGCCCCAGTCGCCGCCGATCCCGCGCCACGCGTCGGGCGACAGCTTGCCGCGCGCCACGAGGCTCAGCACTTCCTCGTGATTGCCGCGCACGACGTGGCACCACGGGCGGTCAAGCAGGTCGAGCGTGGTTTCGGATGCAGGGCCGCGGTCGACGAGGTCGCCGACCGAGAACAGGCGGTCGCGAGCCGGATCGAAGCGGATGTCGTGCAACAGCGCGCGCAGCACATCCACACAGCCGTGCAGGTCGCCGACGACGAAGTCACGGCCGGCCGTATTCGCGGGATGGTGGCAGAGGGGGGCGGTGGCAGTCATCCCATTATCTTAGGCGCTCGCGCCCATCGCCACGTCACGACGGAATGACGATAATCGGGGCGCTACCCGCCGGTGCGGCGCGGCGGGGCGTCCCGCGCGTCGGCCGAACCCTTTCCATCTGCTTTCGGAATCACACGATGACGTTCTATCCGCAGGTATTACGCAACCGGCCGCGCATGGTCGCGGCGTTCATCGCCGGCGTGCTGTGCGCGGTGCTGCTGCCGTTTCCGCTGCGTCCGGCCGCGCGGGCGCTGATCGGCTGGGATTGCGCGGTCTGGCTGTATCTCGTGCTGATGTGGGTGCGCATGGTCACCGCGCATCATCACAAGGTGCGCGAAGTCGCGATCCGCGAAGACGAAAACGCGACGACCGTGCTGACCGTCGTGTGTTTCGCGACCGTGGCGAGCGTGGCTGCGATCGCGATCGAACTCGCGACCGCCAAGAGCGTGGGCTTCAGCGCGGGGCTCAGCCACTACGCGATTACGGGCGCGACGCTGTTCGGCGCGTGGTTCCTGATCCCGACGATCTTCACGCTGCACTATGCGCGCCTCTATTACGGCTCACCATCCAACGACCGCGCGCTGCGCTTCCCCGACCGCAATCCCGAACCCGATTACTGGGATTTCCTGTATTTCGCGTTCACGCTCGCGGTCGCGTCGCAGACGGCCGACGTGTCGCTGGCGAGCCGCTCCGCGCGGCGCTCGGTGCTCGCGCAGTCGATCCTGTCGTTCTACTTCAACATGGCCGTGCTCGGGCTGTCGATCAACGTGGCAGCCGGCCTGCTGAGCTGACGCGGGCCTCGGAAGTGCGCCGCGTCATTTGAGCAGCTCGTACGGGCCGCCGCGCTCCAGCGCGCGCCGGTATGCCGGCCGTGCGTGGATCGCGTCGAGAAAGCGCGCAATCGCGGGATGCCGGCCGTCGCCGCCGCGCGCGGTCGCGGCCTCGAGCGGAAAGCTCATCTGGATGTCGGCCGCGCTGAAGCTGTCGCCGACGAACCAGCCGGTGCGCTGCAGCGCACCGTCGACATGGCCGAGATGCAGCGCGATCTGCGGATCGACGAAGCCCGACTGCAGCGTCTCGGCGATCTTGCGCGCGATCGGCCGCGCGAAGAACGGCATCGGTGCGTACGCGATCCGCAGCGCGACGAGCTTGAGCAGCAGCGGCGGCATCGCCGATCCTTCCGCGTAGTGCAGCCAGTACGTGAAGTCGTGCCGCTCGGGCGTGCCGGGCGGCGGTGCCAGGCGCCCGTTGCCGTAGCGTTCGACCAGGTATTCGATGATCGCGCCCGATTCGGCGTATGTGCGGCCCTCGTCGGTGACGACCGGCGACTTGCCGAGCGGATGGATTGCGCGCAACGCGGGCGGTGCGAGCATCGTCTTCGGGTCGCGCGCGTAGCGCACGATCTCGTACGGCACCTCCAGTTCTTCGAGCAGCCAGAGCACGCGCTGCGAGCGCGAGTTGTTCAGGTGATGGACGGTGAGCATGTCGACGCCGGAAGTGGGGGCGGGAACGACATCATACCCAGCGCGGGTGGCGCACAAGCGAAACGCGTCGCGCGACGTGGCGCGACGCGTCTGGCCGACCGCGTCTAGCCGACCGCGTCTAGCCGACCGCCCCGATCCATCACGCGCGCCGGACGGCGATCCACGCGCCCCAGAACAGGCTTGCGAAAAAGCGCAGCGGTGCATCGAAGCCCGCATCGCGCAGCAGGGCGAACACGGCTTCCTCGGACACGGGCGGATCGGCGCCCTGCAGGATCTTCGCGAGTTGCGCGCGCACCGCGTCGGGCGTCGCGCCTTTCATGCGCCAGCGTTGCTGCCATGCGTCGAGCAGGCGAGGGTGGTCCGCGTAGCGGCGATGATTGCCGGCGAGCACGAGCGGCGCGCCGGGTTTCAGGCGCCGCGCGATCGCCTGCAGCAGCGCCGCCTTCGCTTCGTCGCCCGGGACGTGATGCAGCACGCCGATCAGCGTCGCGCCGTCGAACGCGGGTGTATCGGGCAACGCATCGACACCGTCCTCGACGAACGCCGTTCGCGCGCCGCAGCCCGCGGCCTCGACGTTCGAGCGCGCGAGCGCGAGCATCGGCCCGGACGGGTCGACGGCCGTGAACCGCCAGCCCGGCTCGAGCGAGGCCGCCACGCAGATTTCCTGCCCCGTGCCGCCCGCGCCCGCGACGAGGATCCGCGCATCGGGTGCAGCGATTGCCGACGCGAGCATGCACGCGGTGAGTTCATGGCAGGCATCGTAGCCGGCGAGTGCGATGCGGGATTGCTCGGCGTATTCGTGTGCGCGTGCCGGATCGAATTTGGCGGCGCTGGCGGGAAGCGACATGACGGGTTCCTCGGGTCGGGCGCGGACGGCGTGTCCACGAGCATCGCGCAGAGCGTAAGCGTGCACGGCCGGTGCAACAAGGCGAGCAGGCATTCCGGTATGCGGGCTACCTGCCTCGCCGGCGCTTGCCGGACCGCGGGTTTTCCAGGGGTCGATTCGCATTTAATAATGTCCGGGGACGTTGCATCGCGATGGCGAATCCGGCGCATACTCGTTTCTCCCCCCGCCTGGCCGTCGCATGCCGGGCCCCGATGTGCCGCGCCGCTGGCGCGGCCATGCCGCTCGGTACGCACGAGGAGCGCATGATGTCCGATTGTCCGCACGACCCGTATGCGCAGCACTACATTCACTGCCTGCCGTTCGGCGCACAGCCCTGTGGCGCGCTCTGCGCGACGCCGCGCACGCATTTTCGCGTGTGGGCACCGGGCAGCACGCAGGTCCAGCTCGAACTCGATACCGGTTTCGGCCCGTTGCTCGTTCCGATGACGGCCGCCGGCACGCACTGGTTCGAAGTCTTTGCCGATTGCGGCGCGGGGGCGCTTTACCGCTATCGCCTCGACGATACGGTGTCGATTCCCGATCCCGCATCGCGCTCGCAACCCGAGGGGCTCAACGGCCCGAGCGAGGTCGTCGATCCGCGCGCGTTCACGTGGCGCAACACGTTCTGGCGCGGGCGCGCATGGGAAGACATCTCGCTCTATGCGATTCGCCCGCACGCGGTGGGCGGCTTCGGCGGCGTGCGCCGGCGCCTGCCGCAACTCGCGCGCCTGGGCGTGACCGCGCTGGAGCTGCTCGCGTCGCCGCACGACAGCCTGCCGTTCGCGCCGCTCGCGGCCGAAGGCGGCCCCGACGCGCTGAAAGCGCTGATCGACGATGCGCACGGCTACGGTCTCGCGGTGCTGCTGGAACTCGACTACGCGCGCTTCGGCAGCGGCACCGATGCGCTGCGCCACTACGCGGCGCCGTTCTTCCATACGCGCGACGATCCGCTGCAGGCGTCGCCGCTCGCGCTCGATCATCCGGAAGTCTGCGATTTCTTCTGCGACAACGCGCTGTACTGGATCGACGAGTACCGTTGCGACGGTCTGCGCCTGCGCGAAGCCGACCGGATCGGCGTGTCGTGGCTGCGCGAGATCGCGGACCGCGTGCGCGCGGCGGTGCCGGCCGACCGGCTCATCCATCTCGTACTCGGCAGCGAGCGGCATCCCGCGCATCTTGCCGATACCCATTTCGATGCGCAGTGGAACGGGTGCGGCGAACGCGCGCTGCACCGGCTGACGGGCCGCGACACGTCGGCTCATGAAGGCATTTCCGCGCATCAGTCGATCCACACGCTCGCCCGCGCGCTGACCGCAGCCGGGGCCGCATTCCAGCCGGCCGGGTCGGGCGAGGGCATGGCGGCCGACAGCGGGCTGTCGTTGACGTCGCTGGTGCTGTCCGACGGCGCGTGGCGCGACAGCGGGCAGGGCGACCACGGGCAGGAGGCCGGTCTGGCCGCGCTTGCGCTGTCGCTGCTCACGCCGCAGATTCCGTTGATCTTCGACGAAACCGCGCGCGACGCCGATCGCGCGCATTTCGTGCAGTCGGCGCTGGCGGTGCGCGCGAAGCTGATCGCGCCGAGGCTGTCCGATTGCCGGCCGCAGGATGCGCGTGCGCTGAAGTCGGACGGCGACGGCGATGCCGACGCGCTGCTTGCGTCATGGCGGCTCGCCGACGACGAGACGCTGACGATCGCGTTGAACCTGTCGCCCGAGGCGGTGCCGTTCGATGCGCCGAGAGGGCGGGTCGTGTTCGAGACGCCGGCGCGTGCGCGCGACCGGGTCGATGAAGGGGAGTTGCCGCCGTACTCGCTCGTCGCGTGGCTGACGGGTGACGTCAACCGGTATGCGCTCACGCACGATGCGCGTCGCATCGACGACGGCGCGTGGCGCGGAATGCGTCCGAACCTGAACGCATGACGACGTGAGGCGGTAATGTCTGAGCGGCCGGGCGCATCTGCGCCCGCGTCGCAGGAAATCCCCGGACTACCAGAACCCGCGAATGCCCGCGATGCCGTGCGCGCCGTGGCGGCGTGCATCGTCGAGGTGGGAGCGTTTCATGCCGCCGAGCGCGAAGACGGGCATCGCGGCCTCGGCGGCCAGCGTGCCGAACTGCGTCCAGCCGAGCGTCGGCGCACCGGGATGGCTGAGCGTCGGCAACACGGGCGACAGCGTGACGAAATCCGCGCCGGCGCGCGCGGCCAGCAGCAGGTCGTCACGCGTGTGGCAGGCCGCGGACACCCATCTTCCGGCCGGCAACGGCCGCTGCGTGGCGGCGCGTAACGCGGGGCCGTCGAGATGCCAGCCTGCACCGTCGAGGCGCATCACGCCGGCCGCATCGATCGGGCCGTTCAGCATCAGGTGTGCGCCGGCCGCGCCGCAGCGCGCGAGCGCCGCGGCGGCGAGCCGCGCAAACGCGGCTGCGTCGAGCGATTTCACGCGCAGTTGCACGAGCGTCTCGCCGCGTGCGAGCACGGCCGACAGCCGGTCGAGGAACGCCGCGCAATCGGCGGCCGACGCGGACGCCGGCTCGGGCGTGATCACGCAGCAGCGCGGCAGCGTCGCGTTCATCGCGTGCGCCGGCGGCAGCCACGCGCGGCCGTCATTCGTCGGCCTCTTTCGCGATCTTCGGGTAGACGCGCACGAGCACGATGCGCGGCCCGTTCATCTTCTTCACGACGACGTCGAAGCGGTCGAACGACACGCGCTGCCCTTCGGTCGGCAGGTCGCTGAGCGCCTGGATCACGAGGCCGCCGACCGATTCCGCGCGGCCTTCGTCGATGTCGATGCCGAGCGCCTGTTCGAGCGACACGACGGGCAGGCTGCCCTTGCCCATCAGCGTGCCGTCGTCGAGGCGGCTCCAGTCGGCGTCGCCCTGGCGGAACTCGTCGTGGATCTGGCCGACCAGCGCGCCGAGCAGGTTGTCGAGCGTCAGGAAGCCGATCGGCTTCTCGCCCTTGTTGCCGACCAGCGCGAAGTGCGGTGCGCCCTTGCGGAAACGGCGGAACAGGTCGAGGGCCGGCGTGTCGGGCTTCACGTACTGCACGGGGCGCACGTAGTCGGACAGGTCTTCGAGCGCGGCGCCCGCGTGACGCGCGAGCAGCAGGTCCTTCAGGTGGATCAGCCCGCTCACCTGTTCACGCGATGCATCCTCGAACAGCGGATAGCGGCTGAAGCGGTGCCGCGCGACGATCTCCATGTTGTCGGGCAGCGGCAGGTCGCGGCGCAGGCCGATCATTTCATGGGCCGGCCGCATCAGGTCCGACACGGTCATCGACGAAAAATCGAGCGAATGCGCGAGCGTGTTCCACTCGTCGTTGGTGTACGTGCCGCGCGCCGGCTGCGCGGTGTTGCCGGCCGTGCTGCGGCGGCTGCGCAGGATCAGCTTCAATTCGTCGGTCGAGTAGTGCGCGTCGCCGCCATGGTCGGCCGACAGCCCGGCGAGCCGCAGCACCGCGTTGGCGCTGTTGTTGAGCACCCAGATTGCCGGGTACATCGCCCAGTAGAACGCATAGAGCGGCAGCGCGACCCACAGGCCGACCTTCTCCGACTGGCGGATCGCCATCGACTTCGGCGCCAGTTCGCCGACGACGATGTGCAGGAACGAGATCAGCGAGAACGCGAACACCAGCGAGATCAGGTGCACGACGCGCTCCGACTGCACGCCGATCAGGTCGAGCAGCGGGGTGAGCAGTTGCGCGAACGCCGGTTCGCCGACCCAGCCGAGGCCGAGCGACGCGAGCGTGATGCCGAGCTGGCACGCGGAAAGATACGCGTCGAGCCGGCCGTGCACGATGCCGAGGATGCGGCCGCGCAGGCCGTGCTTGCGGGCCAGTGTCTTGACGCGCGTGGCGCGCAGTTTGACCAGGCCGAATTCGGCCGCGACGAAGAACCCGTTCAGGGCCACCAGGAACAACGCGCCGATGAGCGCGAAGATCTGTAACAAAGAATCACTCCGGTTATGACAGGCCCGTCAGTATAGAGCCAGAAAGGAATTCGTAATGTGTCGGGCGGCCGCTGGCTTACACCGGCGCCTCGCCGGGGACGGAGAACGTGACGGTGGCGGTTGCGCCATCGGCGAACGCGTCGTGCGAGAACGTGCCGCCGTGTGCGAGCGCGACGCGCTGGCAGAGCGCAAGCGCCCACGCGACGCGCTTCGCGTCGCGCTCGCGCAGCAGCTCGCGTCGTGCGAACGATTCGAACGCGTGCGGCTGCGCGGGATCGGCGAGCGTGTCGGCGTTGACGGTGCATGTGGCGCGCGCGGTGAACTGCACGCCGTCGCGCCCGCACGCCAACGTCACGCGGCCGCCGGCGGCGCTGGCTTCGACCGCGACCGTCAGCATCGTCCAGAGCGCCTGCGCGATGCGTTCGCGGTCGGCGCTCAGCGACGGTTCGCCGTCCGGCAGCGTCGCGTCGAGCGTGACCTGTCGTGCGTCGGCGAGCGCGAAACGGACGAGTGCGAGTGTGTCGTCGAGCAGCGCGCGCAGCGCGAACGGCTGCGGCGCGAGTGCGAGCGTGCGTGTTTCCGCGCGCGGCGCATCGAGCACGTCGTCGATCAGCGCGACCTGCTGGTCGATCCCGGTGCGGATGCCCGCGAGCGCGCGCTGCAGGTTCGGATCGGCGTTGGCGAGCTGGCGCTCGAGCACGTATGCCCAGCTATGCATGGCATTCAGCGGGCTGCGCAGGTCGTGCGACGCGGTGGAGAGCGCCTGGTCGCGCAGGAACAGCGCCGCCTGGGTGGCGTAGTGCGCTGCGCGTTCGCGCAGCAGGTCGGCGGCGGGATCGACGGAAGTGGACGTCACGGAGCGGGCCTGTCGGAAGCGGTTGGCGTGGTTATCACGCGAACCGCCATTATAGGGACGGTGCGTGTCACGCCGGCAGTGCGTCCTCGTCCTTTTTCCGGGCGTCGCCGTTCGGCAGCAACTGGCATGCGAGCAGGCCGGCCAGCATCAGCGCGCAGCCGACGAGCGCGCGCAGCGTCAGCGTTTCGCCGAGCGCGGCCCAGCCGGCGAGCGCCGCGAACACGCCTTCCATGCTGAAGATCACGGCTGCGTGCGCGGGCGCGGCGTCGCGTTGCGCGACGACCTGCAGCGTATAGCCGACGCCCACCGACAACAGGCCGCCGTACAGCAGCGTCGGCAGTGCGCCGCGCAGCACGGCGCCGCTGACCGGCTCGACGGCGAGACCGACCGCGAGACACGCCACGCCGCACACGAGGAATTGCAGGAACGCGAGCACGAGCGGATCGTGGCGCCGGGCGAAATGGCCGACGGCCATCACGTGCGCGGCGATGATCACGGCGCCGGCGAGCTGGAACCAGTCGCCATACAGCACCGAGAAGTGCTCGTCGATACTGAGGAAATACAGGCCGATCGCCGCGAGCAGCGCGCCGAACCACGTGCCCGCGCCGATCCGGTGACGGGCGAACACACCCATCAGCGGCACGATCACGACGTACAGCGAGCTGATGAACCCCGCGTTGGCGATGCGCGTGTACTGCAGGCCGATCTGCTGCAGCGATATCGATACCGCCAGCAGCCCGCCGAGCGCGAGGCCCGGCAGCAGCAGCGCCGGCGCACGGCGGATCGCCGCGAGCTGCGCGCGCGACGCCGTGTTCAGCGTCAGCAGCGGCACCAGCACCAGCGCGCCGAGCAGGAAGCGCAGCCCCGTGAACAGGAACGGCCCGATCACGTCGAGGCTCAGGCGTTGCGCGACGAAAGCCGAACCCCAGATCGCGGCGGCGGCGAGCATCAGCAGGTTGGCACGGAGGTGCTTGCGGGCTTCGGGCTTCATTGGAATTCTTCTGAAGATTGCTGGCGGCGAAACCCGTCAGTTTACGCCGAGATTGCAAGGCTGTCGGCAAACCTGCGCAGCGCGGCGGCCGCGCGTGGGTCGCGCACGCGCGAGTACAGCACGACCTGCGACAGCGGCAGCGGCGGCAGCCCGAATTTCGCGCCGACGTCGACCAGCGTGCGCGGCGCG
>NZ_LDVA01000224.1:0-226 GCF_050768715.1 Burkholderia sp. ZZQ-2
GTACATCCGACTGAACGGCACGTTCGTCGGCGCGCTGGCAGGTCTCGTCATCTTCTCCATCGCCCACGCCCTGATCCCCGGAGTCTGATCATGAGCCCCCACACCGCACAGCTCAGCAACGACCCGCTCTGGCCGCGTGCCGGATCCTGGCCCGCATTCGACGGCACCGCCGACGCCGTCGTGCTCGGAGTGCCGACCTGGCGCACCTCGCTGTCACCGACGGGAG
>NZ_LDVA01000225.1:0-1186 GCF_050768715.1 Burkholderia sp. ZZQ-2
CGACGCTCGTGCTGCATCGCGACGGCCTGTGGAGCCGCGAACTCGCCGCGCTGAGCCCCGTGCCCGCGCAAGCGCAGGCGCTCGACGCACGGCTGCGGGCCGATGTCGGCGCGCCCGACGTGCGCTACCTCGTCGTGATTGCCGCGCCGACCGAACAGGCCGCGCTCGAACGCGCGGAACGGGTCGCCGCGCAGTTGCAGCCGCTCGTCGACCGGGGCGCGCTCGCGGGTTTCGAAACCCCCGCGCGCTTCCTGCCGAGCGACGCCGCGCAGCGCGCGCGCCTCGCGAGCCTGCCGGATGCCAATGTGCTCGCCGCGCGGATGCGCGACGCCGTCGCGAACCAGCCGATCGCGGTCAGGCCCGACCTGTTCGCGCCGTTCATCGCCGACGTCGAAGCCGCGCGCCACGCGCGGCTGCTGACGCGCGCGGACCTGCGCGGCACGTCGATGGCGCTCGCCGTCGATGCGCTGCTGACCGAACGCGACGGCCGCTGGAGCGCGATGCTGCCGCTGCGTGCGCCGGACGCCGCCCGCACCGCGCAACCGGCATCGAGTCTCGATGCAACACCGATCCGCGCGGCCGTCGCGCGCGCGGGCGTGCCCGATGCGCTGTTCGTCGACATGAAAGCCGAAGCCGATCGCCTGTACGTGAGCTACGTGCACGAGGACATCCGGCTGTCGCTCGCGGGTTTCGCCGCGATCGCCGTGCTGCTGCTGATCGCACTGCGCTCGCCGCGCCGTGTCGTGCGCGCACTCGCCCCGCTCGTCGCGGCCGTGCTGGTCGTGACGGCCGGCTTCGCGTTCGCCGGCGTGCCGCTGACGATCCTGCACCTCGTCGGGATGCTGCTGATCGTCGCGGTCGGCTCGAACTACGCGCTGTTCTTCTGCAAGCGCGACGACGCGCAGCCCGTCACGCCCCACACGCTCGTGTCGCTGCTGATCGCGAACCTCGCGACGGTTGCGGGCTTCGGGCTGCTGGCGCTGTCGCGCGTGCCGCTGCTCGAGACCTTCGGGCTGACCGTCGGCCCGGGCGCGATGCTCGCGCTCGCGTTCGCGGCGATCCTCGCGCCGCGCGCGGCCGCGGCCGGCAACCGTCATCAAGGAAGCCGCGCATGAATGCACCGTCGTCCATTCCGCACCGACAGCCCGGCGATGCGCGCCGCTGGCAGCCCACGCCGCTGATCGCG
>NZ_LDVA01000226.1:0-342 GCF_050768715.1 Burkholderia sp. ZZQ-2
CACCTCTTGTAGCGAAGACCCTCCAGAGGATCCCATCGAATGATCTCAGGTGCTCGCTAGCGTCGAGTGTGAGCGGCGCCGGGGGTGTTGCGGGGACTTTCGCGTTCGACGGGCTCACGTGATGTCGGCGTCTTCGAGGATGTCCACTACGGGTGCAGGATCCTTCGCGGCAGCCAGCCACTCGATCGGCGTCATCCATTCCTGGGGGGCGACAGACTCATCGCTCGACCGCAAGTCGTCTTGAGGTGTTGTCATGAAGCCTTCGACGTCGGCCGGATCCCAGTCGGACGGGATCGCTCGGACGAGTAGGGGGAGGTGGGGGATCGTCGAGACCTTTTCGCC
>NZ_LDVA01000227.1:0-1518 GCF_050768715.1 Burkholderia sp. ZZQ-2
ACACATCGACGGGCGCGTGGATGCGCACCGCGCGCTGCCGCCGCTCGCGATGCCCGGTTACCACGCGCTCGACGTCGGCGACCGGCGCATCGGGCTGACGATCGCGCCGCCCCACACGCCCCCGTTCGACACGCGTGCAACGGATGCGGGCAGCCGCTGGGGCATCGCGGCGCAGCTCTACAGCCTGCGCCGCGCGGGCGACGGCGGCGCGGGCGACTACACCGCGCTCGCGCGGCTGGCCGCGCGCGCGGCGCGGCATGGCGCGCAGGCGGTGGCGATCAGCCCGACGCACGCCGGCTATCCGGCGCTGCCCGCGCACGACAGCCCGTATTCGCCGTCGTCGCGGCGCTGGCACAACGTCGCGTATCTCGACTGCGACGCGGTGCCGGGCGCCGAGGCCGTGCGTCACGTAGCCGGTGCGGCAGCCGATGCGCCGCTGATCGACTGGCCGCACGTGCTGCCGCTGAAGCTGCGCCGCCTGCGCGCGTGCTTCGACGCGTGGCGCGCCGACGACGCCCCGTCGCGCGACGCGTTCCAGCGGTTTCGCGCGACGGGCGGCGCGGCGCTCGACGCGCATGCGCGCTTCGATGCGCTGCAGGCGTTCTGCCTCGAACACGGGCTCGGGGCGGACTGGCGGCAGTGGCCGGCGCCGTGGCGCGACCCGGCATCGGCGGAAGTCGACGCATTCGCGCACACGCATGCCGATACGGTCGCGTTCCATACGTTCCTGCAATGGTGCGCCGCGCGCGCGCTCGGCGACGCGCAGCATGCGGCACGCCGCGCGGGCATGGCCACCGGGCTGATCGCCGATCTCGCGGTCGGCTCCGATCGCGCGGGCAGCGACGCGTGGGCGCACGGCGCGACGCTGCTGCGCGGCGTGTCGCTCGGCGCGCCGCCCGACCTGTTCAACGCGGCCGGCCAGGCGTGGGGCGTGACGACCTGGACGCCGGACGCGCTGCGCGCGGAAGGCTTCGTGCCGTTCATCGAGCTGCTGCGCGCGGCGTTCGCGCACGCGGGCGGCATCCGCATCGATCACGTGCTCGGCTTCGCGCGGATGTGGATCGTGCCGGACGGCGGCTCGCCGCGCGACGGCGCGTACCTGCGTTATCCGGTCGACGATCTGATGCGGCTCGTCGCGCTCGAGGCGGCCCGCCACCGCGCGCTCGCGATCGGCGAGGATCTCGGCACGGTGCCCGCCGGGTTTCGTGAACGGCTCGGCGCGCAAGGGGTCGCGGGCATGCGCGTGCTGTGGTTCGAGCGCGACGCGGGCGGCGCGTTCCGGCAGCCGTCCGAGTGGGACCGCGACGCGATCGCGACGACGTCGACACATGATTTGCCGACCGTGGCCGGCTGGTGGCGCGGCGTCGACCTGGCCTGGCGGCAAGCCGCGGCCCAGGTCGCCGCGCAGCACGACGAACCGGACAGGCACGACGTGGCCGCTCCCGCACCGGACGACGCCAGTGCGCACGATTCCGACGAAATCGTGCAGGCGCGCGGGCACGACACCGCGCCGCGCCC
>NZ_LDVA01000228.1:0-4797 GCF_050768715.1 Burkholderia sp. ZZQ-2
AGGGTGCCGCGCCGCTGTTCGAGGCGCAGCGCGCGGGGGCGATCGATCTCGCGCCGGCCGGCGACCTGCCCGTGCTGACGGCCGCGCTCGGCGATCCGTCGTTGCGGATCGTCGCGACGCGCGTCGGCTCGGCGACATCGCTCGGCATCGTCGTGCAGCCCGATTCGCCGGTCCGCACCGTCGCCGACCTGAAAGGACAGACCGTCGTCGTGTCGTCCGCGCGCGGCAGCATTTCGCAGTACCAGCTGTACGGCGCGCTGCGCGAACACGGCCTCGCGCCGCGTGACGTCGACGTGCGCTTCGTGCTGCCCGTCGACGCGTTCGCCGCGTTCGAGGCGAAGCGGATCGGCATCTGGGCGACGTTCGACCCGTACTACGGGCATGCGGTACGACGCGGCGCGCGCGTCGTCCGTGACGGCAGCGGCATCAATTCCGGGCTGGCGTTCCTCACGTCGCCGGTCGAAACGCTCGACGATCGCGCGAAGCGCGCGGCGCTCGCGGACGTGCTGGCGCGGCTCGCCCGCGCGGGCCAGTGGGCGCTCGCGCATCCCGCCGACTATGCGACCGTCTATGCGTCGCTCACGCGCCTGCCGCCCGACGCGGCCACCGACATCGCACGCCGGGCCGCGCTCGCGCAGCGCAGCCTCAGCGGTGCCGACATCGACGTGCTGCAGCGTGTCGCCGACCGCGCGGCGGCCGACGCGATCCTGCCGCGGCGCGTCGACGTCGCCTCGATCGCGATCCGCAACGTGTCCGCCTGAACGGTGACGCGCGTGGCGGCGTTCAGCGTTCAGCGCGGCCGCGGCATGTCCAGCGGCGCGCCTGTCAGATCCCGGACTGGCATGCCCGTCATCGTCGTTATCGAATCGACATGCTGACCGTCGCATCCGCGGCGGTAGTGGTTCCCGAGCCCCCCACCACGCCCGCATCAATTCGTGTTACGAATCCCCGATTCCTGCCTACAATGATCAGAACGCCTGTCGTCCGGCCTGCAGCGGACGACGACCTGATCCATACGGCGCAGCACGAGCCGGATCTCTCGGGGGACGTATGTCCGCGCACGCCAGAAGGCCGCTGGTATCGCTCGTCGTACCGTTCCACGACGAGGCGGAAACAATCGACGCATTCTTTGCGGCAACGCTGCCCATCCTCGAATCGGTCGATACGATCCGTTTCGAGATCGTCTGCATCAACGACGGCAGCCGCGACGACACGCTGGACAGGCTCATCGACATCGCCGCCGGCGACCCGCGCGTGCGCATCGTCGATCTCACCCGGCGCTTCGGCAAGGAAGCCGCGCTCACCGCCGGCATCGACGAAGCCGCCGGCACCGCCGTGATCCTGATCGATGCCGACCTGCAGGACCCGCCCGCTCTGATCCCCGCGATGGTCGAACGCTGGCTCGCCGGCGCCGAGGTCGTCGCCGCGAAACGCACCGACCGCATGTGCGATCCGCTGATGCAGCGCGTGGCCGCCGCGCTCTACTACCGCGTCCACAACCGCCTCTCCGAAGTCGAAATGCCCGAGAACGTCGGCGATTTCCGGCTGATGGACCGCCAGGTCGTCGACGCGCTGCGTGCGCTGCCCGAGCGGCGGCGTTTCATGAAAGGCCTGTTCGCGTGGGTCGGCTATCGCACCGAGATCATCGAATACACGCGTGCCCCACGCAGCGGCGGCCGCTCGAAATTCTCCGGATGGCGGCGCTGGAACTTCGCGCTCGAAGGCATCACGAGCTTCAGCACCGTGCCGCTGCGCGTATGGACCTACATCGGCCTCGCGTTCGCCGCCCTCTCGTTCATCTACGGCGCCTTCATCGTCATGCGCACGCTGCTGTTCGGCAACCCCGTGCACGGCTACGCGTCGCTCATCTCCGTGATGCTGTTCGTCGGCGGCATCCAGTTGATCGGCATCGGCGTCATCGGCGAATACCTCGGCCGCATCTATCACGAATCGAAGCAGCGCCCCGTCTATCTCGTGCGCCGCCGTTACCGCGCGCAGCGGGACGCCGCCGCGCATCCTGCGTCGAAGCTGCTGCAGTTCCCGCTCAAGCGCACGCACGCGGCCCGCCGCCGAACGCCGCTCCCCGCGACTGCCGCCGGCCACGGCGCGCGCAAAGTCTCCGTCAAGTAACCGCGTACACGCCGCATGGATCTCGCCCGGCAAACGATGCGATCGGCGGACCATCCCGTCCGCGCATGGCTGACGCCGCGGCGCGTCGTTGCGTACAGCGCGGTCGCGCTCGCGTGCTACGCGCTGTTCGTCGCGATCTGGGTATCCGTCGTCCGTCATGCGCCGGCCACCGCCCCGTCGCGCCCGGGCCCCGACTACGCGGTGTTCTGGACGGCGTCGTACGTGATGCTGCACGGCTCGCCGTGGCAAGCGTACGATGTGCCGACCTTCTCGCGGCTGGCCGCCGAGCTGTTCCCGCAGTTCCGCCGCGACGACCTCGTCGCGTGGCTGTACCCGCCCACCAACCTGCTGCTCGTGACGCCGCTCGCGCTGCTGCCTTTTGCGATCGGCTATCCGCTGTTCGTCGCGTTCGGTGTCGCCGTGTTCGGTTTCGCCGCATCGCGCGTATCGGGCCTCGGCGCGATCCGCGGCGCAGGGCGCGTCGGCGGGTTCGCGCTGATCGCCGCCCCGTGCGTGTTCGTCACCGGGATGTTCGGGCAAAACGCGTTCCTGACCGCGTCGTGCGCGGCGCTGGCCGTCTGCTGGGCGGACCGCCGGCCGATGTGGGCCGGCCTCTGCATCGGGCTGCTGTCGGCCAAGCCGCAACTGGCGCTGCTGTTCCCGTTCGTGCTGATCGCCACGCGCGCATGGCGCACGATCGCGTGGGCCGCGCTCGCCACCGCCGCGTTCGCCGCATTGAGCGTCCTCGTCTGCGGCGTCGAGTCGCTCCATCGGTTCGTCGCCGGCACCGCGCTCGCGCGGTCGCTCCTCCTCGAGCAAGGTGTCGTGTTCTGGCTCGCGTCGCCGGCGCCGTTCGCCGCCTTCCGGCTCGCGGGCCTGACGCCGGGGCTCGCGTATGCCGCGCAGGCGTGCATCGCGGCGCTGGCGATCGCAGCCGCCTGCATCGTGTGGACGCGCTCGCGCGACCTCCGCTTGCGTGCCGCCGTGCTGGCGGTCGCGACGCTCGCGGCGAACCCGTACGTGTGGCACTACGAGCTCGCGTGGCTCGGCATCGCGATCGCGTGCATGCTGGCGACCGGCTGGCAGGACGGCTGGCTGCGCGGCGAGCAGGCCGCGATCGCGCTCATGTGGCTGCTGCCGATCGTCGAATACCTGAACCCGTGGCTGCAATGGCCACAGATCGGCCCGGCCGTGACGCTGTTCGCACTCCTCGTGCTGCTGCGCCGCGCCGGCCCGCACACTCACAACGCGAGCCGCGGCGGCACGTAGACGCCGTAGTACGGCCCGACGCCGGTCCCGACGCCCGTCATCTTCACGCCGGCGACGAAGTGGCCCTGGATGTACTTGTACGTGCCGCCGAGCGACACGTCGATATGGAACGGCGCGAACGCGACGATCGGCACGGTGGTGCTGGTCGCGGTCTGCGTGACGACCGGCAGCACCACCGTCGCGCCGACCGGCACCGACGTATAGAGCGTCGCCTTCACGCCGGTCGCGAGATTGATGCTGTCGCCGATGTTGAGCGCCGTCGGGTTGCCGGTCACCATCAGGTTGCCCATCGTCGTCGTGTCGGTCGCGGTCGACTGGAACGAGGTCCACTGCCCGCCCATGCAGAGCAGGCCGTAGACCTGGCCGTTCGTGATCGAGAACTCGTACGGCTGGCCGGTCAGCGGATTGATCAGCGGCTGGTTGGTCGCGGCGTTCCAGTACAGGTTGTACACGCACTGGTCGATCGCAACCGGAAACAGCGCGCCGGCCGCCACCCCGCCCGGCGCCGCCAGCACCGCCACCGCGGTCGCGCTACCGGAGGCGCCGGGAATCCCGAGCAGCCCGCCGAGCAGCAGCGGAATCGAGCCGCCGTTCACGCCGGGCGCGCGCGACACGGTGACCTGCACCGCCGGCACGTCGTAGGTGCCGGGCGTAATGGTCGTCGGCTGCATGGATGCGGGATTGCGCGTCACGTTCCAGTATCCGGTGGTCACCGTGCCGGTCGACAGCGTCGCACCGGCCGCCGAGTTCCGCGCGATCACGCCGTTCGCCGCCGGCGCGGCCTGCGACCAGTTCACCGCGCCGCCGCTCGGCGACATCATCGCATCGGCCCCCGCGAGCGCGGCCGCATCGGCCGCGTTCTGCAACTGGTTGTTCACCGTGACCACCCACGCGATGTCGATCGCCAGCGCGCCGAACGACAGCAGCGGAATCAGGAACATCAGGAAGAACAACGCGACCGAACCGCGCTGCCGCGCGGGGCCGGCGGGTTGCGTCGCGCACACGTCATTCATAGAGCATCACCGAAGTCGCCGAGACCGTCACCGGGCCGGTGAGCGCGCTGAACGCCGAACCCAGCACGAGCCCCGTATACGTGTAGGTCACGGTCACCGTCAGCGCGGTACCCGACGTCGTGCCGTTCGCCTGCGTCACGGTCACCGCCGGGGTGGTCGCGGTGCCGCCGGTGATCAGGCTGTTCTGCATCGCGTTCTGCGCGATACCCGCGATCTGCGTCGTGGTCAGCATCGGCACGCGCAGCACGACGCCGGCCCGCGCGGCCTCGCGGCTCGCGTTCGTGATGACGGCCTTGTCGCACAGGATCAGGCTCGTGTCGATGATGCCGATCAGCACCATCAGCAGGAACGGCAGCATCAGCACGAATTCGAGAGACACGACGCC
>NZ_LDVA01000229.1:0-207 GCF_050768715.1 Burkholderia sp. ZZQ-2
CGACGACAAGTTCGTGCCGATCGTGGGCGGAGTGGTCGGTACTGCTCTCACCGCGTGGGACGTCGCCAACGCCAAGCGCCACGGCGTCGCCGTGAAGGTGCGCAAGGCGACCGCGCCGCAGAAGTCGGGCCCCGGCCTGGGCTCCATCATCGCGATCATCCTCGGTGCTGCCGCGGCGGTCGGTGTGCTCTACGCCGCATGGCAGAC
>NZ_LDVA01000230.1:0-7911 GCF_050768715.1 Burkholderia sp. ZZQ-2
CATCGACTTCAGCAACTGCACGGCCATCGCACTCGTGAAGTCATAGCGTGCCGCGTACGGTTCGTGCGCCGTCGCCGTCAGGACCCCGAAGAACCGGTCGCCGAGCACGAACACGAACGTGCCGCTGCGGTTCACCTTGCGCGACTCGATCAGCCGCGCGCCGCGCGCGTAGACGTTGAAGCGCTGGTCGCCTGTCCCGGTCTTGCCGTACACGTCGAGCGTCTTGCCGTCGGGCAGCGTGAAGCCGCCCGCGAGGCGGCGCGCGGTGCCGTTGAGCACGACGTCGCGCAGCAGCTTGTGCGCGACGTTGACGATCTCGGGCGACAGCACCGGTTGCGGCTGCGCGGCCGCGCGCACGAAGCGTGTTTCGTACGGCGTGCCCTTCGCGAAGTCGAGCCGTGTGATCGTCTCGGTCGGCGCTTTCTGGCCGCCGTTCGCGATCAGGCCGATCAGTTTCGCGAGCGCGTCGGGCTGGTCGCCCGATGCGCCGATCGCGGCCGCGTACGACGGCGTGACTTCCGCGAACGGGTAGCCGAGTGCCCGCCACGACTTCGTGATCTCCGCGTACGCGCGCAGTTCGACCATGCGACGGATGCGGCGGTCCTGGGTCGCGTGGTAGCGCGTCTTGTACAGCCACGAGTACGTGTAGAAACGCGCGTCGCGGCTGTCGCGCTGGACATCGGCAAGCGGCGCCGCCGGGTGGGCGCGCAGGTAGTTGAGCGTCCACAGCGCGAGCGGATGCACGCTCGCGATATAACCGCGATCGTTGAGGTTGAAGCGGTCGATCGCGTACTTCGCGTAAAGCCTGGCGAGATCGTCGTCGGACAGCGTCGCGGCCGGCGTGCCCTTCAGTTGCGCGCGCATCTGCGCGTCGAACCACGCGAGCGATTCGTTCGGCGCGACGCTGCGCAGCACCGTCGCGATCTTCGGCGGCGACTTGCGCACGTCCTTCAGCATCAGCGCGAGCGCGTCGTCGGACGCCTTGCCCGCATAGCGCGTGTAGTAGCGCTTCACGTAGACCTGGCTTTCGCCGTCGACGAACTGCTGCAGGTAATGCCGGCGCTGTTCGGGGTCGCCGAGCCACGACGACGACGGGCCGGCCGCCTGCAGCGTCTCGTAGTGGACGATGTCGCGCATCAGCCGCACGAACACGAGGTTGACCGAGTGCTCGAAGGCCGCGTGCAGCGTCAGGATGCGGCCGTTGTCCGACTTTTCGAAGTTCGAGAACACCTGTGCGCCGCCGCCCGTGTAGAACACGTCCGGGCTCGCCGAATACTTGCGTTCGACGGACGCGTCGAGCATCGCCTGCAGCGAGCGGTCGCGCGTATGCGACAGGTAGTCGAGCGCCCAGTGCGACAGCCCGTCGATCGGGTCGGGCTTCACGCGGGCCAGCTCCGCGTTCGACAGGTTCGCGTAGCGCGCATGCAGGTCGGACACGATCTGCAGGTAGGTGATCAGCGTGCGCAGCTTCGCGGTCGAGCCGAGGTTGATGCGGCCGCCGCGATTGACGTCGAACGGCTCGTTCACGCTGTCGGTCTGCACGCGCAGCAGGTTCGCGCCGTTGCGGTGTTCGTACAGCGTGAAGCTGTACGTGAGGTGCGACGGGTCGTCCTTCGGCGCGAGCATCTCGAAACCGTACAGGCCTGCCGCCTGCGCGCCGTCGCGCGTCGACGCCCGTGCGAGCCGTTCGGCGACGGCCTGCTGCACGCCGTTGTCGAGCGTGCTGGTCGCCTGCAGGTCGAACTGGTCGAGCTGGTACAGGTCGCTGATGCCGAGCGCCGACAGCAGCGACGCGCGTGCGGACGTCACGGCCTTGCGCGACACGAACGACTGCACGTGCACGGCGGCCGGCGGCGCGCTGCGTTCGATCTGCGCGGCAAGCGCGGCGTCGCGCAGCGCCGGCGAGATCACGCCGCCGTTCGACAGCAGCCTCAGGTAGCTGTCGGTCAGCCGTTCCAGTGCCGGATAGCCGCGATTGAGGAAGTACGACGGCGCGCGCTGCGCGATGATCAGCGACAGCACCTCGCGGAACGCCTTGCCTTGTTCGTCGACGTTGTCGCCAGTCGTCGGCGCGGACAGGATGCGGTTCACGTCGTTGAAGTCGCGGCCGTACCACGCGGCGAGGCCGTCGCCGATGCCGGTGATCTCGCCGATGTGCGGCCGCGCGGCGAGCGGGACGGAATTCAGGTAGCGCACGACGATGGTGCGGCGCGCGAGCATCGTCTGCGGGCCGTTCAGGTACGCACGCACCGACGCCGACGCGATCTGCCGCAGCTTCTCGGGCGGCGTCGCGGTGCGGCCCTCGGGCGAATGGCGGAACTTCTCGATCTGCGTCGCGAGCGTGCTGCCGCCCGGGCGCGCCTGGTGGCGGTTGACGACGTGCAGCGCCTGGTCGGCGAGCGCGCGGCTGAAGCGCCCCCAGTCGATCGCCGGGTTGCGGTTCGGCTCGTTCGCGTCGAGCAGGTAGCGATCCTCGATGAACAGCAGCGAATCGACGATCACGCGCGGCACCCCGTCGAAGTCGGCATAGACGCGCTGCGGGAACACGGTCGCGAACAGCGGCGCGCCGGTCGAGTCGAACAGCGTCAGGCCCGCCTGGTCCTTCTCCTCGAACGGGAGGAACAGCCCGCGATCGCCGATCGACAGCATCCGCTGCGAATCGCGCGCCTGCTTGCCGACGACGAAGCCGCGCGCGAGCAGCCGTTCCTGGAACGCCGGAATCATCGCGTAGCCGAGGCGCTGGTCGTACGGGCCGTTCGCGGGGAAGCGGATGCGATCGCTCGGGCCCGCCTCGAGCGTGTAGCCGACGTCGCGGGTGAGATCGGACAGGTAGTGCGCCTGCAGCCGGGACGTTTCGATCTCGCTCTGCACGAGCCGCGCGACGATCGCCACCGCGATCAGCAGCGCGGCGAGCAGGGACCACTTGACCCACGTCCAGACCGATGCGGGACCGGTCACGCGCGGCAGGATACGATTCAGCGGCCGATTCATGGCGGCGTCTCCCTGAAGGCGCGGGCTCCGGCCGCACCCCATTAAGGATTAGTGTAGTCCTCCGCAGCGGGCTGCCAAGGGCGTCGACTACCGAGATGCGTCGACGCAACGTGCATGCCTGTGATGCGCGGCAACGGGCGCCGCGCCGAGATGGTGCGCGCCGCTGCGGCTTAAACGTTTGCGCGTTGCGCGCGGCGGCGTCCGCGTGGCAGGGGCGGCGGCGGGCAGGCCCGCGCGGCCGGGCCGACGGACGATGCACGGATTTCGTGCGCTGCGGCATCGTTCCAATTCGGGCCGGAACCCGCTCGTGAAAGGGGGGGGGGCGTCGCACGGCGACGCTACGGGTTTCCGCGATAGCCGCGCGCGCCGGCGGCGGGTACGATCGCCGGATGTGCGGGGCATGTCCGCTTCCGCCCGGAGTCCCATGGCGATCCATCCCGTCGCACTCGTGTGCACGGCCATCCTCGGGCTGCTGCTGTTCGGGC
Organism: Burkholderia sp. ZZQ-2; assembly: GCF_050768715.1. Lineage (NCBI taxonomy): Bacteria > Pseudomonadati > Pseudomonadota > Betaproteobacteria > Burkholderiales > Burkholderiaceae > Burkholderia > Burkholderia sp. ZZQ-2. Next base: position 3,477 of record NZ_LDVA01000230.1, read on the forward strand.
TCGGGTTCGTCGTGTCCGTCACGCGCTTTCGATGCACCATCGGGTCCGGGTGTGCGTCCGACCCGACGAACGGGTTGCACAAGATCGTGCGCGCGCACGGCAACACGGCCGAATACGCGCCGTTCCTCGCGGTGCTGTTTCTCTATTTCGGCGCCCACGATCCGTCTCGCGCGATCCTCGCGCTGATCGTCGCGGCAACCGCGTTCCGCTGCCTGCTGGTCATCGGATTGCTCGCGTGGCCGACGATGGCCAACCCGAATCCCGTGCGTTTCATCGGCGCGCTCGGCACGTATCTGTGCGGGGCCGCGCTGTGCGTCGCGCTGTTTGTCTGAACGGCGGCGCTACCGCCACAGCAGCGTCGCGCGATCGTGCCGGCGCACGGCTTCGACGAAGCAGTGGATCAGGTAGTCACAGGCAATCGTGTTCAGCGCATCGCGGCGCATGAGCACGCCGACCGGCACGGCCGGAATCGTCTCCTCCACGTCGATCGCGACCATCCGCTCGCGAATCCAGTCGACTTCCATGAAGCGCTTCGGCACGCACGACACGGTGTCGGTGTGCACCGATAGCGAAAACGCCGCGCTGAACGACGTGCATTCGACGATCGGCTGCGGCGCATCGGGCGCCGATTCGACGGGGCACGCGGCGGTTGACGCGATCAACGGCCCCGGCGCGTCCGCGAACGACCGCCAGTTCGAGGCGCGGATCGGCATCCGGCACAAGTTCTGACGAATGCGGGCGATCGGCTAGCGGCGGCCACGAGCGGTGATATGCTCGCGGCACGCCCGCGATCGACGGGCGGATTCCGATTGCCCGCGTGCGGCCGTGATGCCGCGCTGCACGGCATTTCCGAGGGAAGAACCGACACATGAGCCGCAAATTCATTCTGAAGGGCGACACGACCGACCACGGCGGTGTCGTGCTCGACGGGATCGCCAATTCGTCGTTCGACGGACGCGAACTCGCCTATCTCGGGGCGTCGGTGTTCTGCGCCGCCTGCAAGTCTCCCGGCGTGATCGTATCCGACGGCGGCGAGCGGACGATGACCGTGATGGGCAAGGTCGTCGCGCTCGAACACGACCTGTGCCAGTGCACGCCGCAGCCGAAGCTGATCGCGTCGCAGGCCACCGGGACGATCACCGGATGAAACCCGCCGCGCGGATGCGCTCGGCATCCGCGCGGCCTCGGCGCACGGCCAACGGCGGTCAGACGCTGCCTTCGGTTTCGATCACGAGGATGCGTGCTTCGCCGAGCGGATGCGCGACGTGCTCGGTGCCGGCCGTCGCGTGGAACACGTCACCCGTTTCGAGCACCGTCGCGTGCTCGACGCCTGCTTCCCGATAACGCATCTCGACGCGACCGTCGAGCACCGCGAACACTTCCTCGCCGTCGTTCACGTGCCATCGATACGGCCGGTCGGTCCAGTGCAGGCGAACCGTGATGCCCCCCAGGTTCGCGATGTCGAGCGCGCCCCACGCACGGTCCGCGGTGAACGCGGCGCTGCGGACGATGTTCATCGATATGTTCTCCGGCGCGAGTGCGCGTCGTCTTTCAGTCGTCGAGGCAATTTCTACGTATCCGCATTCAGCGCGACATCGCGCGCAGCGCCTGTTCGATCGTCGCCTTGCGCTTCGCGAAACCGGCCGCCGAACGTTCGGTGACGCGCTTCACGACGGCTGCCGGCGCGGTGTCCGGCGAACCGGCGTCGAACGGCGGTGCGGGTGCGTATTCGAGTTGCAGCTGGATCGCCTGCGCTTCCTCGTCGCCGGCCAGTTCCGCGGCGATCGTCAATGCGAAGTCGATGCCGGCCGTGACGCCGCCGCCCGTAATCAGGTTGCCGTCGCGCACCACGCGCTCGCGCACCGGCACCGCGCCGAGCGGTTCGAGCAGCGTGTGGAATGCCCAGTGCGTCGTCGCGCGCCGCCCGCGCAGCAGGCCGGCCACGCCGAGCAGCAGCGCGCCCGTGCAGACCGACGTCACGTAGCGCGCGGTGGCCGCGCGCTGCTGCACGAAGGCGATCGTTTCGGCATCGAGCAGCAGTTCGTTGATCCCGATGCCGCCCGGAATGCAGATCACGTCGAGCGGCGGGCAATCGTCGAACGTGCAGGTCGGCGCGAGCGCGAGCCCGCTGCTCGACGCGACGGTGTCGCGCGACTTCCAGACCAGGTGGACGGCCGCGTCGGGCAGCGACGCGAGCACGTCGTGCGGGCCGGTGAGATCGAGTTGCTGGACGCCCGGGAACACGAGAAAGCCGATATGCAGGGTCATGCGAAGACTCCGGTTGGAAGGGGGGCGCACCGTTGCCGGCGCGGGATGGACAGATCGATTCTAGGCGCGTAGTGTTTGGCGAAATTGCCATATCACCCACGTTTTCAGCCAATCGCCATGCCTGCCGCCCCGCGTTCGATCCTGGTTCTCGCGTTCCCTCGTGCCCAGCTGCTCGACGTGTCGGGGCCGCTGCAGGTGTTTGCGTCCGTCAACGAGCTCGCGCAGGAGCGCGGCCAGCCGGCGCCCTACGCGCCGCGTGTCGTCGCGGCCGAGGCCGGGCCCGTCGAGACGTCGTCGGGTCTCGTCGTGATGGCCGAGTCGCTGCGCTCGGCCGCACGCCATCCCGATACGCTGATCGTCGCCGGCGGCAAGGGCGTGCATGCGGCATCCCGGGATGCGCGGCTGGTGCGCTGGGTGCGGCAGCAGGCGGCGCGCACGCGGCGCGTGGCGTCCGTCTGCACCGGCGCATTCCTGCTCGCCGAGGCCGGCCTGCTCGACGGGCGCCGTGCGGTCACGCACTGGGCGCGCTGCGACGAGTTCGCGGCGCGCTATCCGAACGTGCGCGTCGAATCCGATCCGATCTTCATCCGCGAAGGCGCGCTGTGGACCTCGGCCGGCGTGACGGCCGGCATCGATCTCGCGCTCGCGCTGGTCGAGGAGGACCTGGGGCGGGCGACCGCGCTCGACGTCGCGCGCGAACTCGTCGTGTTCCTGAAGCGCCCGGGCGGACAGGCGCAGTTCAGCACGATGCTGTCGATGCAGCGCACCGACGACCGGTTCGGCGAACTGCATGCGTGGATGGCCGAGCACCTGACGGCCGACCTGTCGGTGCCCGCGCTGGCCGAGCGCGCAAGCATGAGCGAGCGCAGCTTCGTGCGCCACTACCGCGCGGGCACCGGCCGCACCCCCGCGCGCGCGGTCGAGCAGCTCCGCGTCGAGGCCGCGCAGCGCCTGCTCGGCGAAACGGCGTGGCCCGTCAAGCGGATCGCAGCGCGTTGCGGCTTCGGCTCCGAGGAGACGCTGCGACGCTGTTTCGTGCGGGTGCTGGGCGTGTCGCCGCAAGGCTATCGCGAGCGCTTCGTGCGATAACGCACGGCGTGCGGCTGCGCTCGGGGCCGGAACGATCGCCGAGTGAAACTGAACGGAAATCGATCGCTTTCCAGTCCGAAACGCAGAAACTATTCAGGATCGGAGAACAATGGGCGGGGGCTTGTGCCGTGCCAGTCGCGCGCTCTATTCTGTTCCGTTGGCGATTCGAAGGGGGAGCAGCATGGACCGAATCCAGGCAATGGAAGTTTTTACCCGTGTGGTCGACGCGAACAGCTTCACACGCGCGGCCGACACGCTCGCGATGCCGCGAGCGTCGGTGACGACCATCATTCAGAACCTCGAGGCGCTGCTGGGCGTGCGCCTGATGCACCGGACGACACGCAGGCTGTCGCTCACGCCGGAAGGTGCAGCGTACTACGAGCATTGCACGAAGATCATCTCGGAGATCGCGGAGGCCGACGCGAGTTTCCAGACGGGCAACCGCAAGCCGAGCGGCGTGCTGCGTGTCCACATGCCGAGTTCGCTCGGGCGGCGCATCGTGCTGCCGTCGCTGTCGATTTTCCGGCAGCGCTACCCCGACATCACGCTCGAACTGGGGCTCTCCGACCGCTACGTGGATCCGGTCGAGGAGGGCATCGACTGCATGATCCGGGTCGGGCCGCTCGAGGATTCGTCGATGGTCGCGCGGCGGATCGGGATGCTGAAGCGCGTGACCTGCGCGTCACCCGACTACCTCGCGCGTCACGGCGAGCCGCACGAGATTGCCGATCTCGCCGACCATCACGCGGTGAATTTCCGTGCGAGCCACGGCGCGCGTGCGATTCCGTGGGTGTTCATGATCGACGGCAAGCCGTTCGAGGTGCGGATGAACGGAAGCGTCACGGTCAACGATTCGGATGCCTACGTGACGTGCGGGCTCGAAGGGTTCGGGATGATCCAGCCGACGCTGTTCATGGTGCTGCCGAACCTGCTCGACGGCTCGCTGGTCGAGGTGCTGCCTGACTGCAATCCGAAGCCGAAGCCGATTTCGATCGTCTATCCGCACAACCGGCACCTGTCGCAGAAGGTGCGTGTGTTCGCCGACTGGGTCGCGGAGGTGTTCGAGGCGACGCCGTCG